>SBFN01000227.1 GCA_006226895.1 Deltaproteobacteria bacterium
GGGATGATACTTTCAGCATTAAGGGAAAAATTCTTAACCGGCGTAAAATCCATCTCCACACGCAAGTCAGAGAATGATCGATTTTCTTCGAGTCCATCAGACAGATCGTCTTCGATATAAGCTTGAGGTTCATCTATATTGTAGCTCTGAGATAAACGCAAATAGAATATATCACGGTACAGGCTTGAGCCATCCGCCGCCTGGCTACGTGCTGTAAGACGATTGACCAGTGCGTAAGTAACATCGTTCCGAGAGGCAACCCGATCACGTAGATCAAAGAGAGGTAAGCTACCCTGTTCTTCATCCGGGACATAAGTGTAGGTGACGGTTGGCTCGATGCTGTGCTGAAAACGATCAGCGCCTAGCATGTTGAGGTCAAAACTCCTTGCCAGGCGAGAGGATAGAGTTACAGAGAATTCAGGAACGAACTTGTCAGTTTCTGTAATATCGGTACTGTAAAGCCGTTCGTAGAAGGCAACTTCCGGAACCACTTCAAGCCATGAACCTGGTTTGAACACCGCTGACAGAGAGGGCCTCAGGTAAAGCCTTTCGCCTCTTTCACCTTCATCGCGCCAAAAACGGGTAGCATAACTCTCAAGGCCTGCGTAAAAAGCAGAGTCACCAAGGCGGTAGCGGGGCAGTCCGAGGCTCAGTTCAGGGAGAGTTTGCAAGGTATCATCATTATCAGTTTCCAGATCTTTGATGTAGCGTGCAAAACCAACAGCATTAAGCTTTTGCCAATTACGGCGGAGCATCAACGTAGAAACTGTCTTATCACGATTATAATCCTCAGCAACTTCTCCAAACTCTTCAAAGAAAAGTTTCTGGTCTGTATACTCAATATCGGCCATCAAGCGCCAACCACCGGGAAGTTGACCGCTATGTTCCCACCTGTAGTAATCAAGATCCGGAAAGTCTTCCTTCTGGTCCAGTTCTTCTATTTCACCGGTTCCGGTCACGTGATAATAAAGAGCCTTGCCGTTATTGTTCCCTGAAAGAGCATAGCGATACTCAAGCCCCTTGCCCAGGCCAATTTCCGAGAGGTAATCAAGATAGATTGTGGCATCCATATGACGATCAATAACCTGGTACCATGCCAAGGAAGCAAGCGTCCCCTTGTTGTTTGAGTAACCGAACGAAGGTGTTAGCAATCCAGATTCACGTTCGGTCTTAACAGGAAAAGCCATGTAAGGGGTATAGAGAACCGGGACGTCCTTTACATGAAACCAGACATGCTTCGCTCGCGCATATCCTCCTACCGTAATATCCACCTCGTCGGCGGAAAATTTCCAGTCAGGGATCTCGCCATCACAAGTGGTAAAGCTGCCCTCTTTAACTGAATAATCGAACTGGTCTTCCTTTTCGATCTGCTGGCCCGACAAATGGAAATTACCTTCGCGGACAAAAAGACGGCCGTCACGAACCTGGCCTTGTCTCGTCGCCATATTGTACTGAATGCTTGAACCCAAGACCTTGGTATCTTCATCTTTGAGTTCAACAGTCCCCTCAGCAGAAGCATCCTGTGTCGCGGCTTGCCAGAGCAGAGTATCAGACTTTAATTCGACCTCGCCCTGTCGGAGGACAACATCACCTTTTGCCTCATAACTGTCTTCGACAGAATCATAGGTCAAAGAATCCGCAACCAGGGCAATCGGAGACTCCTGGCCAGCGTCTGGCGCGGGCTCTGTTGCGGCTTCCGTTTTGTCATAATCCTTTTCGGCCAACGGGAAAGAGCCAGCAACGGATTCAGGCGGCGTTTCAACAACGGGGTCATCATGTGAGTCGACTTTGACTTGAGGACTAGCATCAGACATTTCAGTCACAGGAGAACCAGGGACCGTTGCAAGAACCGGGGTTGGCTCAACCTCAGATCTTTTCGGGAGGACCTCGTCAACCGGAGGATCTTCATCATCAAGTGAAGTGGACTCGCTTTTTGAATCAGAAGGTTTTATTTTTTCGGATGTTTCGTCCTCGACCTTCAATTGAGCTACAGCAAAGGGTTCAGTCGTGAGTTCCGGGCTCGGAGTTTCACCGTGAACGGGGCTTTTCAGAGAATCTTTAGTTACTGCAGAAGGTGTTGAATCAGATGGGGCCTGTGCGGCACCTGACCATTCTGGAGTTTGCCAAAGGGAGGTAGGAACAAAACGAGTGATCTCCAACTTCTTCAGCAAGGCACGCCCTTCAGAATTTTTGTCCATATTCAAAAAAACGGCACTTACCTGCTGCAGAAGAGTGATTTTCTGTCCCTGTCGAGCAACAACGTTCCCTCTGAAGAGCTTTTGGAAATGGTCCAAATTCCTAACCACTGGATAGAACTGACCATCAGGCTCCCTATCTTGGAGAGATTTACTTAACCAAGCAAAATCAACTTCTCGATACCTTACTAACCAATCATAAAGATAGCTTTCCGTGGTGAAACTGCGAACTCGAACGGGAATAGATAGATGTTTTTCCAGATAGAGACCAACCTCTTCACCCAGTTCAGAAGAGATTACGAGCCCTGATCCATCAACAGCAAAACCGATCGTGATTCCAGATTGAGCAAAAGCGTTATTAACCACATGAACCGGGAACAAGAGCGCAGCTAAGAGCAACACGCAAAAGATTGCTCGCAGTGATAAACGTTGCATTGAATGACCCGTCATAAAATAAGATTAAAGAGTCTCTGGAACAAACTCCATTGTGGAGTGCGAATCCAAGGCTCTCTGCCTTAACTCTGCTACCAGGTAAAGAGATCCACACACAACCACATGTTCGTCGTGGCCCAGATCTTCGCAAGCAGCGGCTAAACCATCACCAGCCGCCGAATATTCATAAACCGGCAGGCCTTGATTTTCGGCCCAGGCGACCATCTCACCGGTCGGCACCGACTGCCCATAAGAAACCGGTACAGCATATACTGCCGCAACATATTTTACCAGCGGCATGAGTACTTCTGTCGGGCTACGCTCACCACTCAAGCCACTCACCAGATGAATACGCTTAATATTCTGCTTTTCAAGATAATCAGCGAGACAAGCTATTCCAGCAGCATTATGAGACACATCAAGAAGGACCCGAGAATCACTACACCATTCCAGGCGCCCCGGCCAGAAGACATTCTCCCCTGCGGTAGCAATGGCGGCAGAAGGAATCGTAAAACCCATTTTTCTCAATTGCATCGTCCCGGCCACGGCCTGGGCAAAGTTATCCAACTGGTGGGTGCCAGCAAGAGCACATGTCAAACCATGCAAACGATCAGAACCGACAACAACCGTCAAGTTATCGTGTTTCCCTTGCCAGGAGAAATCACGTCCAGACAGGACAACCTGCGATTCACAAGCAGCAGCAACAGAGAGAAGGACCTCCTCGGCGGCTGGCTCCTGCGCACCGACGACAACAGGCACACCGGGCTTGATGATGCCAGCCTTTTCCTTCGCAATTTCAGCGAGCGTAGAGCCAAGGTGTTCACTGTGGTCAACGCTGACAGGAGTAATCATACAGAGTTGTGGATCAACGATATTAGTCGCATCCAGACGACCGCCAAGACCGGTTTCGATAACAGCAACATCGACACCGGCCTGGCTGAAAGCCAGAAGGGCCATCGCCGTTGTCGCTTCAAAAAATGTTAAGGGGATGTCTTCTGAGTTCAGGCGAATAATTTCAGCGAGGACACCAATAGCATCGCGGCTTACCGCTACGCCATCAATACGGATTCGTTCGGTGAAACAGTTCAGGTGTGGTGAGGTATACAGACCTACATGCAGCCCTGCTTGCTTGAGTATCTCAGCCAGCAGGACACTGACAGAACCTTTACCATTGGTCCCGGCCACATGAATGCAGGGCAAAGGTTCTTGAAGTTGAGGCAAGCGGGCCTGTAAGTCCCGCATATTTTCCAAGCCGAGTTTAACGCCAAAGCGTTGCAGCCCATAGAGATAGTCGAGGCTGGAGGTGAAATCCACTAACTCAATCCTGTGGGCTCAAGGCTCTGCATGAAGAAACCGACAGGTTTCTAAGAAGCAGGAGCCTGCTGGGTAAAAATTCTTAAAGCCTGCGACAATCGCGCTTTCATCTCCTGGCGGGAAACGATCATGTCAACCATGCCGTGGTCGAGGAGATATTCAGAACGCTGGAAACCTTCCGGCAGCTGCTGGCGAATTGTCTGCTCTATGACGCGGGGTCCGGCAAAACCGATTAAGGCCTTCGGCTCGGCAACATTGAGGTCTCCAAGCATCGCAAAACTGGCAGTAACTCCACCCGTGGTCGGATCAGTCAGAACGGAGACAAAAGGTATCCCGGCCTTCTTGAGCTTGGCGAGTGCAGCGCTCGATTTAGCCATCTGCATCAGCGAGAGAATACTCTCCTGCATACGGGCCCCACCTGAGGAGGAGAAAACCATGACCGGCGCTTTTTTCTCCAGGCCAAGTTCGATCGCCCGGGTGATTTTCTCGCCGACGACCGAACCCATACTGCCGCCGAGAAAAGCGAAATCAAAAACAGCAACGACCACTTCCTGCCCGTTCATCAGGCCAGATCCTGTCACAACGGCGTCACCGCCACCATTCTTGGCAACAGCGGCCTTGATACGGTCCACGTACTTTTTGGAGTCCTTGAATTTCAGGAAATCCACCGAGGCCATATCGGGGTCAGTTTCGTTGAAGGTCCCCTCATCAATCACCAGGTCAATTCTCTCACGGGCGCTGATGCGGAAGTGATAGTCACACTTGGGGCAAACATTTAAATTACGTTCGATCTCCTTTGAGTAGATGATCTCTTCGCAATTTTTGCACTTCGTCCAGAGGCCCTCGGGCATCTGGACTTTCTTACTTTCAACGGGCGCAATCGGCGCCTTTGACTTTTTAAACCAGGCCATTATTTACCTCGCGATTCAGACGATTCTTTATTTAGAAAAAGAACCGTTCGTTGCCATCCAATATTTGGCAGTGTCTCTGACACGATGCCAGTTCCGCACTGATTTCTTCAAGATACTGCGGCTTCGTATGAAATATTTTGACCGCTACTTCCGGTTTGTCCAGCCCATCAACTTCTTTAATCAATATTCCCGCTGTCAGATAACCGGTCTGCTACGCTAAAGACTCCAATCGGCAAGGAAAAGAGGTTTCAACAAACACAGCCGCCAGCACATCCGCTGAGCTGCCAAGATTCCGGAGTGATTCCTTAGTCGTTGTATCTCCCGAGTCAAGAATTGACGCTTGTCCCTTGGTCAGAAGTTAGCCCGCAGCAAAACCTGGGAGAATTGTCCTTGCCCGGTTCACATCAAGAAAGCCAACCCGGGCCGTTTCCTCTTCGGAAGCCATCTTCTTCTCAGATGGCAGCCTTGAGTTGCCGGACCAACCCCTGCACTTCGCTCTGAAGGAGAGGAGTCCCACTAAACTCGGCAATCAATTTAACCAGGGCGCTACCAACAACGACAGCGTCGGCAATCGCAGCAATAGACTTGGCGTCTTCCGGCGTGGAAACGCCAAAACCAACCGCAACCGGCACCGGGCTCATCTGCTTAATGTCAGCTACGGCAGAAGTAATCGCCGAGGCATCAACCCGCTGGCTTCCGGTCACACCGGTCATCGACACATAGTAAAGAAAACCTTCACTAGCAGCGGCTAACTGAGCCGTGCGCTCGGCACCGGTAGTCGGAGCCAATAACGTGATCAGATCAACTTCGGCAGCAGTCAGCAACGGATGCAGTTCTTCGGCCTCTTCAGGAGGGAGATCTACCAGAAGCAGACCGTCGACACCGACAGCGGCCGCATCACGAGCGAACTTCGCAGAGCCATAAGTAAAAACCGGATTGTAGTATCCCATCAGGACGATCGGCACATTGCTGTGTTGACGAACCCTGCCAACCAGATCGAGGACTCCGCGAAGAGTCGTCCCCGCTGCCAGGGCACGCTCCGAGGAGAGCTGGATCGTCGGCCCGTCGGCCATAGGATCAGAGAAGGGGAAGCCGAGTTCTATCAGATCGGCTCCGGACTCGACAAGGCTGTGCACCAACTGCTCGCTGGTTTTGAGATCCGGATCTCCGGCAGTAATGAAAGTAACCAGGGCTTTTTCGCCACGTGCTTTCAAAGCATTTAATGTAGAGGTAATCCTTGACATGTACGATACGTCTTCCAGTGTGTGAACCCGGTTCTTCAGGTTGTGACGAAGTAAAAAACAATCTTATCGGAACGAAGCAGACGATATCAACCGTTTTTTCATTCCAGCAACAATCTGACCTGAGCAAGCAGATCAAGAAACATCCGGTTATTCATCCTACCTGTCTGAACGTTGTAGCGACTTGTGTGGTAACAGCCGATCAACGTGAGGCCATTGGCCAACGAGTAAGTACTGCCATGCCCGAAGGGCACTTCCGCAAGACGCTTAATCAGACCCTGTGACTGAAAGAGCCGCAGCAAGCTGTTGTGCGCTCCGTGACCAAGAGCAATAATCACGCGCAGGGCTTTCAGCTCCTGCAACTCTTTCTCAAGATAAGGCCGGCAGGCAGTAAACTCTGCCGCATTCGGCTTGTTCTCCGGTGGCAGGCACTTGACGGCATTCGTGATATAGAGATCATGCAACTCCAGGCCGTCATCAGCAGAGAGAATTTCCGACTGATTTGAGAAACCGGCCTGATGAAGCAGCGGGTACATGAAATCACCGGCACCGTCACCGGTAAAAGGTCGCCCTGTTCGGTTGGCGCCGTGGGCTCCTGGAGCCAGTCCAACCAGGCAAACACGCGCCTGCAAATCACCAAAACCGTTAACTGGCCCATTATGGTAATCAGCACGTGTGCGTGTTTTAGACGGCGAAAGCTGTGCCATAAAATCGACCAACCTTGAACACCGCTGACACCCGGCCAACTCTTTCAGTGAAAGGCTCGTCACGGATCGCTACCTTTTTCGGCCCTGGTTGCCACCGGGACGACGACGCCTTGGCGGACGAGGCTTGCCGCCAGCTTTTTTGTCAGGGACCGGTGACTTCTTATGTGGAAGGCCGCGTTTATAATCATTGCAAAGGTCTTCGTCGTGAGGAACGGTACTCGGTATCTTCATGCCGATATATTCTTCTATATCCGGCAGAAAGTAGGCCAGATCCTCATCGGCAAAGCTGATCGACTTGCCTTTAGCTCCTGCTCGAGCAGTTCGACCAATGCGGTGGACGTAATCTTCTGCATCCTGCGGAAGATCATAGTTGACGACGTGGGTCACACCTTCGATGTGCAGACCCCGTGAAGCAACATCAGTGGCAACCAGAAAATTCAACTTGCCCGCCTTGAGGTCCTCAAGGATACGCAGGCGTTTCTTCTGCGGGATATCACCCGAGAGAACCGCAACTCTGAAGTCGTTGACTTTCAATCGTCCTGAGAGATGTTCGCCCTCCCTTTTAGTGTTCACAAACAGCAGAACCCGGACATCCCCTTCTTCTTTTTTAAGCAGGCCAAGCAAAAGCGGAAACTTTTCCCGTCGCGAAACATGATAAACGATCTGCTCGACCCGTTCTGCAGTAACCTGTTCAGGTTCGATACGCACTTTCTCGGCAATATTCATGAACTCGTAGGCGAGTTCCATGACACGGGGTGAAAGAGTCGCCGAGAAGAGCATCGTCTGGCGCTTTTCAAAGGAAGGTAGTTTGCGCAGGATATAACGCAGATCTCGAATAAATCCCATGTCGAACATGCGATCGGCCTCATCGATGACCAATGATTCTACATGCTTCAGGGAAAAAACATTCTGCTTGGCGTAGTCGATTAACCGACCTGGAGTGGCGACGATAACGTCGACGCCATCCTGAAGGGACTTGCGCTGTTTTTCGTAGTCGACACCGCCGAAGATCGCCTGCACCTTGAATGGGCAAAAAGCACCTAAACCCTCGGCATCAGCACAGATCTGCACAACCAGTTCACGGGTCGGAGCCAGCACAAGAGCCCGGGGACCACGCTTCGATGCTGGCTTGTTTTTTTGCAGGCGGGTAAAGAGAGCGATCAAGAAGGCCGCGGTCTTGCCTGTGCCGGTCTGGGCCTGTGCAGCGACATCACTGCCTTGTAGCGCCAGCGGGATAGACTCCTCTTGAACAGGCGTCAGGTCAACAAAGTTAACCTTTTCAATCCCGCGCATGAGTTCGGAGGGGAGATCAAGTTCAGAAAATTTCATTTGGAATGACGACAACGCAAGAGAACTAAAGGAGAAAGCACATTCTTTTCCCTGCTCTGGTTACGTAGCGCCCCTTAAATTAGAGGTCCACACCCATTGCTTCAGCAACGGTATGTATATCCTTGTCTCCACGTCCTGAGAGACAAACCAAGACAACTTTCTCGGGAGAAAGCTCGGGAGCAAGTTTGAGGAGATAGGCGATTGCGTGAGCGCTTTCAAGCGCCGGGATGATCCCTTCCATTTCTGTAATCATACGGAAGGCCGCCAGAGCTTCATCATCAGTTACCGAAACATATTCAGCGCGACCGAGATCTTTGAGAAGAGCATGTTCCGGTCCGACACCCGGATAATCCAGCCCGGCCGAAATTGAGTGGGCGTGTTGAATCTGGCCGTCCTCATCCTGCAGAAGATAGGTTTTATTGCCGTGCAGAACACCAACCCGGCCAGCAGAGATACTGGCTGCATGTTTGCCTGTTTCCACACCGAGACCGGCCGCTTCGACTCCTATCAGGCGCACAGACGCGTCGTTGACGAAGGGATAAAAAAGCCCCATCGCATTAGATCCGCCACCTATACAGGCGACAGCCACATCGGGTAAAAGTCCCTCGGCTTCCATCAACTGTTGTTTGGATTCGTGCCCGATGACTGACTGGAAATCACGCACCAGCTGCGGATAGGGATGCGGTCCGGCAACAGTCCCGATCACGTAGAAGGTATCGCGGACATGAGTTACCCAGTAGCGCAGAGCCTCGTTCATTGCGTCCTTAAGTGTCGCCGTGCCGCTGGTCACCTCATGGACGCGAGCACCGAGCAACTTCATGCGAAAGACATTGAGAGACTGACGTCTGATATCCTCGGTCCCCATAAAAATATCGCATTGCAGTCCAAAGAGGGCGGCAACTGTCGCTGTGGCAACACCATGTTGCCCGGCACCGGTTTCAGCGATCACCTTACGTTTTCCCATACGACGGGCCAGGAGGATCTGACCAACCGTATTATTAACTTTATGGGCACCGGTGTGGTTTAGATCTTCACGCTTCAGGTATATCTTGGCACCACCGAGATGCTCAGTGAGCCTCTCAGCGAAATACAGTGGACTAGGGCGACCGACATAATTTTTGAGATACGACTCAAACTCTGTCTGAAATGAGGGGTCCGCCTGACATTGCTTATAGTTCTCCTCCAAATCCAGCAATGCTGGCATCAGAGTTTCAGCAACATAGCGACCGCCGAACTGGCCGAAATGCCCACGGGGATCAGGCTCTTGATAACTCACTTACAACGCCTCCTTGGCCATGCGGATGAACCGTGCCACTTTCTCCGGGTCTTTCTGCCCGGGTTTTTCTTCAACACCACTCGACACGTCAACACCATAAGGACGAACCTGACGTACAGCCCCGGCAACATTCTCAGGGTTGAGCCCACCGGCCAGGATAACTCTATGCTGCGACGCAACAGCCGCCGCCTGACCCCAGTCACAACGATGGCCGGTGCCCCCGAAGGTATTGGGGACAAAGGCATCGAGCAACAGGGCCGAGACCGTGTAAGCAGCAAACTGGCTAGCTTGCATATCAGCCCTCAGTCGCAAAGCCTTAATCACCCGGCAGGGAGGGTAGCAACATTGATCCGGCTCTTCGTCTCCGTGCAATTGTACCGTATTCAGGCCACAAAACTCCACCATCTCACGAATGCTTGTCGGAGGCTCATTGACAAACAAGCCCACGGTCGTCACCAGAGGCGGAAGTTCGGCAATAATTCGCCGTGCCGTATCCCGGTCTACAAACCTTGGACTGCCCGGGTAAAAAACGAAACCTAAAGCGTCCGCTCCACAGGCAGCTGCGTGAAGGGCATCATCAAGATTAGTAATGCCGCAGATTTTCACCCGCGGCACACCGTAGTCTGCCATCAATCAATCAACTTTCGGCAGATGTGACAGAGACTCCTGAATGGCTGCCTCAGGATACTCATAATCAACCAGCTCATTGTTGAAGTAGGCGTCGTAAGCCGCCATATCAACGTGGCCATGACCGGACAGATTAAAGAGAATCGTTTTCTCCTTACCCTCTTCCTTAGCCAACAAAGCTTCGTCAATTGCACCGCGGATAGCGTGCGAAGACTCAGGTGCCGGAATAATCGACTCGGTCCGGGCAAACAAAACTGCGGCTTCGAAACAACCGGTCTGGGGGACTGCTTTCGTTTCAACAACACCTTCATGCACCAACTGGGAGACCAGCGGGGCAGCGCCATGATAGCGCAGACCACCAGCATGGATACCCGGTGGCATGAAATCATGACCGAGGGTGTACATCCGGGAAATCGGCGCCATTTTCGCTGTATCGCCATAGTCAAAGGCATAAACACCTTTAGTCAGAGTCGGGCAGCTGGCTGGCTCCACCGCCAGGATTCGGACGTCCTTACCATTTGCTTTATCGGAGACAAAAGGGAACGCAATTCCTGCGAAGTTAGAACCTCCGCCGTGGCAACCGATAACCACGTCGGGGTAATCACCGGCAACCTTGAGTTGCTCTTTCGCTTCAAGACCGATAATCGTCTGATGCATACAAACATGATTGAGGACACTGCCCAGAGAGTAGCGGGTGTCCTCATGTGTGGCAGCATCCTCCACAGCTTCACTTATTGCAATGCCCAGGGAACCCTGGTTATCAGGGTCGTTGGCAAGAATAGCGCGTCCGGCGTTGGTTTTATCTGAAGGAGAAGGGAAAACTTCTGCTCCCCATAACTGCATCATGCTCTTGCGGTAAGGTTTCTGGCCGTAAGACACCTTGACCATGTAGACTGTACATTCGAGGCCAAAATGCTGACAAGCCAGAGCGATCGATGAGCCCCACTGGCCGGCACCAGTTTCCGATGCGATGCGTTTGGTACCGGCAATCTTGTTATAATAAGCCTGCGGCACGGCAGTATTCGGCTTATGAGAACCGGCCGGCGAGACACCTTCATACTTGTAGTAAATCTTGGCCGGAGTCCCAAGAGCCTTTTCCAGCTGGTGAGCACGAAACATCGGCGACGGACGCCACAATTTGTAGATCTCTCGGACTTCTTCCGGAATATCGATCCAGCGCTCCGTGGAAACCTCCTGTTCAATCAACCCCATAGGGAAGAGTGGCAAAAGATCATCCGGAGTCACCGGCTGTAAAGTCCCCGGATGGACAACCGGAGCCATTTCGCCTGGCATGTCAGGAATAATGTTGTACCATTGCTTTGGAATCTGATCTTCGCTGAGAAGAATTTTACTCTGCATGAGACATCTCCTTGACGTTAATTGTTATAGAAAGTCGTGACATATGAAATCAATTTTCACCTTGAAGCTCTTTAAGCTTGGCGCCAATATTGTCCTCGCGCATCAGGGATTCGCCGACCAGGAAACCCCTGGCACCAGCCTTCTGTAAACGCAGGACGTCTGCTCTTGAAGAGATACCACTTTCAGCAACTACGAAATGACCGGCGGGAATGAATGGCAACAAGCGTTCTGTGGTCGCCAGATCTGTCGCGAACGTCTGCAGGTTGCGATTGTTGATGCCAATCAGCTCGCAGTCGGTAGCCAGTGCCGCCTCCAGCTCCACCTCATCATGAACTTCCAGCAGGACATCAAGATGAAGCTCGTTGGCCAAAGCACTGTACTCTGCAAGCTGCACCGCATCAAGCATGGCCGCGATCAGAAGGATGGCGTCTGCGCCGGCCGCTCTGGCCTCGTAAATCTGGTAAGGGTCGCAAATGAAATCCTTGCGCAGAAGCGGCAGGCTGACGACCTCGCGAATTTTTGCAAGGTAGAGGAGATGCCCCATAAAGAAGTTCTCATCCGTCAACACAGACAAGCAGGTCGCGCCATTATCCTGATAAGTCTCCGCAATCGCCAAAGGGTCAAAGTCTTCACGGATCACACCTTTGCTGGGTGAACCTTTCTTGACTTCTGCAATAACAGAGGTCCAACCAGAATCCGCAGTCGCGCGCAGGGCGCGCAAAAAACCTCTCGGCTGATCCTCGAGATCATCAATCCCCTTCTGCAATGAAGCCAGAGAACGACGGCCCTTGGCCAGCGCAACTTCCTGACGTTTATGTTCAGCTATTTTATCGAGTATCATTATTAATAAGTGCTCAGATTAAGTTCAGGTGTACATCAGCAGGTCAGGCGTTGGTTAAATTGACAAGCCCATCGAGCTGCGCCTTGGCCAGCCCCTCGTCGATGATATTGCGGGCCTTTTGCAAACCGGCATCAACGCTCTCTGCTTTTCCGGCGGCGACCAGCGCATAGGCTGCATTGAGCAGAACAATATCCCGTTTAGGTCCTTCAGCCCCGGACAGAACATCTCTGACAATCGCGGCATTCTCTTCGGCGTCACCACCTTGGAGATCGCTCAGCAGGCAGCGTCGCAGGCCAAAGTCTTCCGGTTCAATCGTCGAAAGGGTCACTTGTCCTTCGTTGATCTCGGCGACGCGTGTCGGACCGGTCAGGGTGATCTCGTCCATCCCGTCCTTACCATGAACAACAAAGCCACGCTGACAGCCGAGCTTGACTAAAACCTTGGCCAGGACCTCAACCAGCTTTTCGTCATAAACACCCAAGACCTGGCGATCCGCTCCTGCCGGATTGGTTAAGGGGCCAAGGATATTAAAAATTGTGCGTATGCCAATTTCGCGGCGGGGGCCAATCGCGTGTTTCATGGCCCCATGCAGAGCGGGGGCAAAGAGAAAGCCAACCCCGATCTCATTGATGCACGACTCGACTTGTTCTGGTGTTACGTTCAGGTTAACTCCAAGAGACTCAAGCACATCGGCGCTGCCGCAGGCAGAAGAGATGCTGCGATTGCCGTGCTTCGCGACCTTGACGCCACAGGCAGAGACAACGAACGCGACCGTCGTTGAAATATTGAAGCTTTTTGTCCCGCTGCCACCCGTACCGCATGTATCCAGGATCGTTTCGCGATCAAGATTAATCTCTTCTCGGTCAATGTCGAGGGCCTTCCGCACCCGGATGGGTGTGGCGTGATCACGCATAACCCTGGCAGCGCCGGTAATTTCTTCAATAGTTTCACCCTTCATACGCAACGCTGTGATAAACGCACCAACCTGCGAAGGGGTCGCCTCACCGTCCATGACCTGGTTCATGACCTCAATCATTTCGGCTTCTACCAAGTCTTGCTGTAGAACAATTTTGCCAATCGCGTCCTTGATCATGGTGACTCCTGAACTACTTTGTCATTTCCAGAAAATTTTTCAACATATCCATACCGGCAACCGTCAGAATCGACTCCGGATGAAACTGCATCCCCCAGACCGGCAGATCACGGTGCCGCATTCCCATAATTTCTCCTTCTGCCGTCCATGCCGTGACTTCAAGACATTCCGGCAAAGAAGACCGCTCTACAATCAGGGAATGATATCGGGTCGCATCAAAAGGATCAGAAATGCCGGCGAAGAGCTCACGGTTATCATGAAAAACCGGGCTGGTCTTGCCATGCATCAGACGGTCGGCACGAACAACCTTGCCGCCATAGGCCTGACCAATCGACTGGTGCCCCAGGCAAACACCGAGGATCGGCAGTTTGCCTGCAAAATACTTAATGGCTTCCACAGAGATACCAGCTTCATTGGGCGTACAGGGCCCCGGGGACACCACAAGCCGCGTGGGATTGAGCGCTTCAATATCAGCCATAGAAATCTTGTCATTACGATAGACCTCAACCTCTTCACCCAACTCGCGCAGGTACTGTACCAGGTTATAGGTAAAGGAATCGTAGTTGTCGATCATCAACAGCATTTCAGTCTAACCCCTGACGCGCCAGTTCGATGGCCATCTTCACCCCCATGGCCTTGTTGACGGTTTCCTCATACTCGGCTTTTGGATCAGAGTCCGCAACGATACCAGCACCGGCCTGAAGGTGAATCCGATTTTTGTGAGCAACCAGAGTCCGGATTGCGATCGCAAGATCCATATTGCCATCGAAAGAGATATAACCGACAGCGCCACCATAGATTTCACGACGCACCGGCTCCATCTCCTCAATAATTTCCATGGCACGAATTTTAGGGGCGCCACTTAAGGTTCCGGCCGGGAAGGTTGCAGAGAAGACATCCAGAGCATCCTGTCCTGGCATAAGGCTTCCACTGACGTTGGAAACGATGTGCATAACGTGCGAGTAACGCTCAACAACCATCAGTTCGTCCACCTGCACAGAACCGGTCGCGCAAACACGACCAAGGTCATTGCGGCCCAGGTCGACCAGCATGATATGCTCAGCGACCTCTTTCGGATCGGCCAGCAACTCCTCTTCCATGCGCTGGTCCTCATCAAAGGTTTTTCCGCGGGGCCGAGTTCCGGCAATAGGGCGAACCTCGACATGATCCCCCTCCTTGCGAACCAAGACCTCCGGAGAAGCCCCGATGACTCGAGTATCATTGAACTGCAAGTAGAACATGTAGGGGGAAGGGTTGATCGTTCGCAAGGCGCGATAGACATCGAAAGGTTCCGCATCAAGATCTCCGGAGAATCTTTGCGAGAGAACAACCTGTATGACATCCCCTGAGCGTACGTAATCTTTACAACGTTCGACGGCAGATTCAAAATCTGGGCGGCTGAAATTCGAGAACAGATCTGCATCAACTTTAACCTTGGAAGCCGCAGGCCTCTCACGCAAAGGTTTGCGTAACAACGCGACCATATCGTCGATACGTTGCACTGCAGCATCATACGAAACACCCGGGTCATCACCCTCGCGCAAGTGCACGTTGCTTAAGACCTTGATCTTCTGTTGCAGATTATCGAAGATAAGTAAAGTTTCAGTAATCAGGAACCAGCTGTCGTAAGC
>SBFN01000265.1 GCA_006226895.1 Deltaproteobacteria bacterium
AGTCTTCGCTGCAGAAGGGGTGGCTGTCATCGACCTCAAGGCGGGTGCCGATTATCTGGTTGAGGAAATTGCGACTCCACCAGGTGGCCCGGTCGAGTTGGTGATCCTCGGTGGGCGTGAAGAGGCGGCGAGCGAAGTTTCATCTCAGTCTCATGATAATATCTATGTCTCCAAGGCCTTCGACCTGGAGGTCTCGATCGAACAGTACCCCTTCCTCAAGTCCCATGTCATCGATGGTAAGGCGGTTCTGCCGATGGCGGTGATGATCGAGTGGATGGCGCATGGTGCGATTCATAATAATCCGGGCCTGCGTTTCCATGGTTTTAACGATCTCCGGGTGTTGAAAGGTGTTACTCTCGAGCAGGGGCAAAGCCACACCTTGCAGGTGATGACCGGTAAGTCCTTCAAGAGCGGTGGCGTGCATGTCGTGCCCGTGGAGCTCTCGGGTATCTCGGCGAACGGCAAGCAGTTTGTTCACTCCCGTGCCAGAATAGTTCTGGCCGCCAAGCTGCCTGAAGGCAAGGTGGCTATGGAGCGTGTCGAACTTGAAGCTTACAGTCGGCCGATCGAAGAGGTCTACCAGCCTGATCGGCTCTTCCACGGACCAGACTTCCACGGTATCCGTGAGGTGATTGGCTGCTCTGCTGACGGTATCGCTTCGATGGTGCGTCCGGCGCCGCTGCCGACCGACTGGATTGAGCAACCGTTGCGAAACTCGTGGCTCTCTGATCCCCTGGCCCTCGACAGCAGCTTCCAGTTGATGATCCTCTGGAGCTTCGAGCGTTACAAGTCGGCATCCCTGCCAGTCTTCGCCGGTCGATATCGTCAGTATCAAGACAAATTCCCTGAGACTGGTGCAGAAATTCGCGTGCGTGTAACCAATCAGAGTGCCAACAAGGCCGCTGCGGAAATCGACTTTGTCGATCCAAAGAGCGGCGCCCTGATCGCTCGCATCGAAGATTACCAGTGCGTGATTGATACATCGCTGAATGCGAGCTTCCAGCGCAACAAACTGCAGGGAGTTGCTTAAGGATGAAGCACGGTAAATCTGTTGCAATCGTCGGGGTCGGCGGCATTTTTCCAATGTCACCGACCCTGGACCGTTTCTGGGAAACGATTACCGGCAATGTCGATACGTCTCGGCAGCCACCGCAAGGTCGCTGGCTGCTCGATGCCGATGAAGCCTTTGACCCCGCAATCGGTGCTCCTGATAAAATTTATTCGAAGAAAGCCTGCTTCATTGATGACGAGATCGAGACCTCGTCAGTTGCCGGCCTCGATATCGATGCCGATTTCTTGAGCGGCCTCGACCCGATGTATCGCCTGCTGCTGCGTACCGGCCACCAGGCGTTCAGTGATGGTCGCATTGACCAGATTGACCGGCAGAAGGTCGGTGTTATCATCGGCAACCTGGCTCTCCCCAGTGAGCACTCTTCGACCATGGCCAGAGAGTATCTTGGCCGTACTTTTGCTGAAAAAGTCCTTGGTGCAGAGGCGCAACCGGAGTTGCCGGGCGTTGACCCACTGAATCGATATGTGGCGGGGCTCCCTGCCGGGCTCCTCGCCAAAGCTCTCGGCCTTGGCGGCTCCTGTTATACCCTTGATGCGGCTTGCGCCTCATCACTCTACGCCATCAAGCTGGCTGTCGATGAACTGCTGGCCGGTCGTGCCGACGCCATGCTGACAGGTGGTCTGGCGCGGCCAGATTCTCTCTACACCCAGATGGGTTTCTCCCAACTGCACGCTTTGTCTCCTTCCGGTACCTGTTCCCCTTTCGACACCAATGGCGATGGCCTGGTGGTCGGTGAGGGCAGTGGCATGTTCCTGCTCAAGCGCACCGAAGATGCCGTGCGTGCCGGTGATCATATCTATGCAGTGATTCGCGGCATTGGCCTGTCCAACGATATCGGCGGCAGCTTGCTGGCGCCGGCTTCAGAAGGGCAACTGCGGGCGATGCGTTCTGCTTATCAGCAAGCCGGCTGGTCTCCCTCTGATGTTGATATGATTGAGTGCCACGCCACCGGTACCCCGGTTGGAGACGTGGTCGAGTTCTCCAGTCTGAAAAGCCTCTGGGGTAAAGAGGGTTGGCAGTCGGGCCAGTGCGTGATCGGTTCGGTGAAATCGAATATCGGGCATCTGTTGACAGCTGCCGGTTCCGCCGCTTTGATGAAAACCCTGTTGGCGATGAAAGAACGCACTCTGCCGCCGACCGCTAACTTCGCGCAGCCGGCCAAGGGTGTTGAGCTGGAGAAAAGTCCGTTCCGTGTTCTGCAGCAATCGAAGCCCTGGAAACAGCGCAAGCAAGGGCAGCCGCGCCGGGCTGCCGTAAGCGCTTTCGGTTTTGGCGGAATCAACGCTCACCTGCTGGTCGAGGAATGGGTTCCAAAAAAACCGGCAAAAAGTTCTGTGACTTACCCGCCCTCGTTCAAGAAGAAGAGTCCGCCGATCGCGATTGTCGGCATGGGCGCACATCTTGGTCCCTGGGAGTCCCTTGACTCTCTGCGCAGCCGCTTCCTCGGTGATGAAACTGTCGTCAA
>SBFN01000251.1 GCA_006226895.1 Deltaproteobacteria bacterium
CCAGAGTTTCCCTCACGCTGGTGGGGGGCTGAAGAGAGTCACTGGTTTAAAAACAAAGGTTTTAAAAAATCCGACTTCAAAGGCTTTTACGTTTCTGATGCGCAAGCCACTCCCGGAGTCTTTCGCATTCCGCCGAAAGAGGTCGAGGAGATGCTGCCCCGTCAACTCCTGATGCTCAAGGTGGCCGACGAGGCCTTGCAGGACGCCGGCATCAAGAAAGAGGACCTGCTCTTTACCGGGGTCTTTATCGGTACCGGGCTGGATCTTAACGCGACCAACTTCAGCTTTCGCTGGGGGCTTGAAAAGCTGGCTCGCCGCTGGGCGCAGCAGCTTGGCCGCGACCTATCCGAAGCGGAACTAAATAATTGGGTAGCCGCTCTGCGCGAATCGGCCGGTCCGGCCCTGAGTGCCAACCGGGTCATGGGGGCGCTCGGCAGCATCGTTGCCAGCCGGGTGGCCAAGGAGTTCAAGGTCGGCGGCCCCAGCTTCACCCTGTCGAGTGAGGAGAACTCCGGTCTGCGAGCCCTCGAAGTGGGTGTGCGCGCTTTACAGGAAGGCTCTATCAACCGGGCGATTGTGGGCGCTGCAGACATGGCCGGCGACCTGCGTGCGGTTCTTGGCCGACATGAAAATCAGCCTTTTTCAAAGAGTGGCGTTGCTCGCCCCTTTGATAAAAATGCTGACGGTTCCCTGGTCGGTGAGGGTGCTGCTGCTGTTATCCTGAAACGACTTGATGACGCCAAGCAGGATGGTGATCATATCTATGCTGTTATCAAGGGCGTTGGTACGGCAACCGGCGGCCGGGTTGAGGAAGAAACCGCCGACAGTGATGCCTATTCGCTCTCTGTGGAGCGGGCCATCTTCGAATCCGGGGCGTCTCCGGAATCAGTCTCTTACCTGGAAACCCATGGCAGCGGCCTGGCCTCGGAGGATGTCCTTGAGGCGAAAGCCCTTGGCACTTTTTTCGGTGCCAAACAGACGCAAAACCCCTGCTATATCGGCAGCGCCAAAGCCGATGTCGGGCATACTGGTTCAGTTGCCGGGCTGGCGTCCCTGATCAAGGCCTCCCTCTGCCTGGAAACGCAACTTTTACCTCCGATGCGCAACCTGCAGTCGCTCCGCTATGACTGGGTACGCGGCAAGCGCAAATTCATCGCTTCCGAAGCGGCGCAGTTCTGGTTGCGCAACCGGGTCGAAGGGCCGCGAAGAGCCCTGGTCAGCGGCCTGGGTAATGACGGAACCTGCTCCCATGTTGTCCTGGAAGGTTCTGAAGATAAGGCAGGTCGCGCTCAGGCCACGACAGTTGAACGGCCTCTGGGTGCCCTCAACGAAGGTCTGTTCGTTCTTGAAGCGGATCATGTCGAAGGGCTGCTGAAAAAGATTACTCAACTTCAGGACCATGTCGCCATGGCACCTGATGGCGGGATCGAAGCCCTGGCGTTGCAGTGGTATCGGGAGACGGGTCTCAACCGGAACAACCAACGTTGTCTGGCCATGGTTGCGTCGAATCGTGCGGAACTGCTTGACCTGCTTGAGCATGCGTTCCTTGCCCTGCGTGACAACCCGGATAAGATGCTGGGTGGCAATGGCGTGAATGGAACTGTGCTCTCCGCGAGCATTCGGGATCGTCTTTTCTATGCGCCGTCACCGCTTGCAGAGCAAGGTAAGGTTGCGTTTATCTTCCCCGGTTCCGGCAATCATTTTGCGGGAATGGGGCGTGATCTTTCCGCTCGTTGGCCCGCTATCTACAGCCATCAGGATGGCCTGAGCAAGTTCCTGGCCCGGCAGTTTTTACCCGAAAATTTCTGGAAGTCTGAACTGACCGAGACACTGCATGACGACCATAATGCCCTGGTTATCGGGCAGGTTGCCCTGGGCACTGCAGTCAGCGACCTGGTGCGCAGCTTTGGTGTTGAGCCCAGCGCTGTGAGCGGTTACAGCCTTGGCGAATCGGCCGGTCTTTTCTCCTTCGGTGCCTGGCAGGATCGCGACGGTATGTCGCAAAGGCTTAGCGAATCGACCCTCTTTACAGAACAGCTTGCCGGCGAATGCAAGGCCGCTCGCAAAGTCTGGAACTTGGGCAAGAGCGAACAGGTCGACTGGGTCTTAGGTCTTGTCGATGCCCCTGCCGTAAAGGTGAAAGAGGCGTTGGTCGGTAAAGACCGGGCCTATCTGCTGATCATCAATACGCATAAGGAGTGCGTGGTCGGTGGCGACCGTAACCAGGTCGAAAGCCTGGCGCGCGAAGTCAATGGTCACTTCTTCCCCCTGCGTGGTGTAACCACGGTGCATTGCGAGGTTGCCGAGCCGGTGGCGAAGCCTTACCGGGATCTGCACCTCTTCCCGGTGACTGCACCCGATGACATTACTTTCTACAGCTGCCATCTGGGTCAGAGCTATAAGGTCACCACAGAAAGCGCTGCCGATGTGATCCTCGGGCAGGCGCTGGAGACAGTTGACTACACCAAGGTCATCGAACAGGCCTACGCTGACGGCGTACGCATTTTCCTCGAGATGGGGCCGGGCAATTCCTGCAGCCGGATGATCGGCAACATCCTCGAAGGCAAGCCGCATATGACCCGCGCGGCCTGTTACCCGGGGCAGAAAGCCACTTCCTTGATCCTGAGTCTGCTCGCCAACTGTTTGGCGGAACGGGTGCCGGTTAACCTTGAGGCACTCTACCCGTCGAGTATGAAGATTGCTGAGAAGCTTTCCGGGCCGAGGATTGAAACGGCGATTGGTGGGGTGGCATTCACTCCGGCACCAATGCCAGAGAAACCAATCAAGAACGCCGGACGCGGGACGCAGGACGTGGGACGTGAAAAGCCTGCAAGCGTAAAACCCGTAGCTGTGCCGGTTGTTGACGCCGGGGCGATTACTGATCCCCTGGTGGTGCAGATGGCTGAGACGGCAGCTATGAATGCCAGAACTCATGAAGCCTACCTGAAGTTTGCCAGCACAATGGAGAAGACGCTGACCGAAAACATCAACCTGCAGATGTCTTTGCTGCAGAAAATGGCTGCCAATGGTGAGCCTATTCCGAGCCTTGAGCCTGCGCTTCAAGTGGAACGCGGGATGCGGGACGCGGGACGTGAAAGCCATGCCCCTGTCCAACCCCCGCTTTACAATCGTGAAATGTGCATGGAGTTTGCCATCGGTTCGATCGCCAGGATGCTCGGACCGGAATTTGCCGAAGTCGATACTTACCCGACCCGTGTCAGGCTGCCCGATGAACCGTTGATGCTGGTGGATCGCATCATGACGCTTGAGGGCGAGCCGCGCACCATGACCAGTGGCCGGGTGGTGACGGAACATGACGTCACAGCAGATCGCTGGTATCTTGATGGCGGCCGCATTCCGACCTGTGTTGCGGTCGAAGCCGGTCAAGCGGATCTCTTCCTTTCCGGTTACTTAGGGATCGACTTTATCAGTAAAGGCAAGGCTGTCTATCGCCTGCTCGATGCGGTGGTCACCTTTCATCGCGGTTTACCAGTGCCGGGCGATGTGATCCGCTACGATATCAAGATCGACCATTTCTTCCGCCAGGACCAGACCTATCTCTTCCGTTTCAACTTCGAAGGTACCGTGAACGGCGAGCCGCTGCTGTCGATGCAGAACGGTTGTGCAGGCTTCTTTACAGAACAGGAGTTGGCTGCGGGCAAAGGGATTGTTCACACCAAGCTCGATTTGCTGCCGCAACCCGGTATCAAGCCTGATGACTGGCGTGATTTGGTCCCCTTGACCGTGGAGGCTTACGATGAAGCTCAGGTCGATGCCATCTACGCCGGCGATCTTGCGACGGCCTTCGGCGAGCTTTTTGCCGATCTGAAACTGACAAAACCCTACACCTTGCCGGGTGGCTATTTGAAGCTTGTCGACCGGGTCATCGAACTCAACCCGCAGGGTGGTCGTTATGGCCTCGGTCAGATTCGCGCCGAGATGGACATCAGCCCGGACGCCTGGTTTTTAACCTGCCACTTCTGTGATGACAACGTCATGCCCGGCACCCTGATGTACGAGTGCTGCATGCACACCCTGCGCATCTTCTTGCTGCGTATGGGCTGGGTCGGTGAAGACGGCACCACCTGGTGTGAGCCGATCCCCGGCGTTGACAGTGGCCTGAAGTGCCGTGGCCAGGTTGTTGAGACGACCAAAACCGTGACCTACCAAGTCAGCATCAAGGAACTCGGCTACGGTCCGGAGCCATTTGCGATTGTCGATGCGCTGATGTTTGCCGATGGCAAAGCGATCGTCGAAATCCCGAACATGTCAGTCCGCCTGGCGGGTCTGAACCGCGAGAAGGTCGAAGGGCTTTGGCCAGCAGCTGGCCCTGATCTGACTCCTGTCAACCCCCAGCCCCCGACCCCCAGCCCCCGGGCCCTCTATGATTACGAAAAAATTCTCGCCTTCTCGGATGGCAATCCATCCGAGGCTTTCGGTGAACCCTACAAGATTTTCGACAGCGAGCGTAAGATTGCCCGCCTGCCGCGGCCACCGTTCCAGTTCCTCGATCGCATCGTTGATGTAACTGGTGAAGCGTTCGAGTTGGTCGAGGGCGCAACCTGCGAAGCCGAGTACGATGTTCCGACCGATGCCTGGTATTTCCAGGCAGGACGACAGCCGGAGATGCCGTTCAGTGTTTTGCTTGAAGCCGGTTTACAGCCGTGCGGTTGGCTGGCCGCTTATCTCGGTTCGGCACTGACCAGCGCAACCGATCTCAAGTTCCGCAACCTTGACGGCAACGCTGTGCAGCACCGCCCGGTTACGCCGGATACAGGGACTTTGACCACCAAGGTTACGATCACCCGTATTGCCAGCAGTGGCGGTATGATCATCCAGAATTACGATTTTGAAATCAGCGATCATCTCGGGCCGGTCTATACCGGCGACACGGTCTTTGGCTTCTTCTCGGCAGAGTCTCTCGCTCAACAGGTCGGCGTGCGTGAAGCTAAACCATACCAACCGAGCGCGCAAGAGATTGCCCGTGCCGAGCAGTTTGACTATCCCACTGAAGCTCCTTTCCCTGAACAGAAGCTGCGCATGATCGATCGCATTGAACTGTTCGTTGCTGATGGTGGCCCGGCCGAACTTGGCTTTCTGCGCGGAAGTAAGCTTGTTGATCCCAATGAATGGTTCTTCGAGGCCCACTTTTACGAGGATCCTGTTTGTCCCGGATCCCTTGGTCTTGAATCCTTTTTGCAACTGCTTAAAGTCGCGGCGGTCAAGCGCTGGGGCGGTACTGCCGATACTGTTCTTGAGACCATTGCCCACGGCGAGCAGCATCGCTGGAACTATCGCGGTCAGATTATTCCGAGCAACGATAAGGTCCTGGTCGAAGCGCTCATCACCTCGGTTGATGATGACCAACGACTTCTGAAAGCCGACGGTTACCTTGCGGTGGATGGCAAGGTCATCTACCAGATGAAGGATTTCACGGTTCGGGTCAGGAGATGACACAAGGAAACGAAGAGAATGACAAGGCCTTCACCACAGAGTCTTGGAGGGCCCAGAGAAAGTCTGGAAGAGATCATTTCCTACCCCGGTTTTTCGCTGTGTTTCCGTGTTTCAGTTTTTATTGGTTGTAGACCAGAATCAAAATCAAACGGACGCTGGTTGACGTTGAAAAAGTTGATCTTAACGTTTTCAGATCTGTGTTTAATTAAAGAATTTGCCTGTCTGCCTCACAGCAGGTAGTATGTGGCCTGCTTGGCATTAATT
>SBFN01000005.1 GCA_006226895.1 Deltaproteobacteria bacterium
CATCCAGGTCCTGAAAACGCACCTTGACCGTGGCGCTGCGGCTGACCTTGGCATAGTACTCCGGCACCGACAGGCAGCCCTCTTCCTCAAAGCATTCACCTTCCTGATCGATCACTTCAGGATTGACCATAACCAGCAGCTGAGCATCTTCGTCCCGCGCGGAGCAGTCGATCACGGTCAAGCGTTTGCTGATGCCGACCTGCGGTGCGGCAAGGCCGACGCCCGGAGCGGCATACATGGTCTCTGCCATGTCGTGGGCCAGCTGACGCAGGGAATCGTCGAACTCGGTCACCGGTTCGGCAACTTTTTTAAGGACCGGATCGGGGTAATGTCGAATTTTAAGTAAAGCCATAACTGTTCCTTAAAGATTAAGAGCCTGACGATCAGTATCGCCAAGCTTTGATGTTCCTGATATTTCAATGATAGATGTGGTTTTCGGTGCAAGTCAACCTTGCTTTCTCTGACAAAGAGATCTTGCGTCCTTGCGTCCTTTCTGAGAAGATGAGGCTTGCATCATGAGAGTATTTTATGGTATCTCCGCAGTTCTGATTCTCTTTTATTGATTTTTTTTGTGTGGTGAAAATGGAGGGGGCGATGTCCTGTATCAAGGACTGGCCCGTGGCCGACCGGCCGCGCGAGAAGCTTCTGTCTAGAGGCTCGGCAACACTCAGCGATACGGAATTACTGGCGTTGATCCTGCGCAGCGGACATGCAGGAAGTGGCAACAGTGCGCTTGACCTGTCCCGGCAGTTGCTGAACCGCTTCGGTTCCCTGCGTGCCATGGTCTCGGCAACGGCGACCGAACTCTGCGAGGAGCCCGGCATCGGTCCGGCCAAGGCCGCGGAAATTCTCGCTCTCGGTGAACTGGCCCGGCGCTTTGCCGCGACTCCCCTGGTCCCAGGAGCCCATTTTACCAGCTCCCGGCAAGTCTTTGCCCATTTCCACGAACGCCTGCGCGATCGCAAAAAAGAAGTCTTCCTCACCCTGCTGCTCGACAGCAAAAACCGTGTGCTGCGCGAAATCCAAGTCTCCGAAGGGAGTCTCAACGCCAGCATCGTGCATCCACGCGAAGTGTTTCAGCCGGTGATTCGAGAATCTGCCGCCGCTGTACTTTTTGTCCACAATCACCCGTCAGGCGACCCGGAGCCAAGCCGTGAGGATCTTGAATTAACGACCCGATTGCGTGATGCCGGGGCCTTGATGGGAATCCGGGTTCTTGACCATATTATTATCGGTAGTGGCCGTTATATCAGTCTGGCTGACCAGGGATTGATCGGTTGAAACCGATTCTTATGATGTTTTGTTATCTATCAACGTTTGTCAGGAGGGGGTAATTCGATGCGTCAAGGCAGAGGAAGGGATGGTTTTACGCTGGTTGAGGTGATGGTGTCGCTGGTGATTTTTCTGATCACCAGCATGGGCCTGTTGCCTCTTTTGTTGACCAGTGTCCGGGTGAACCACGACAATAGTCGAAACGCTCAGGCGCGCAGGCTTGCCGATGAAGTCATGGCCGAGTTACAGGTAATTGACTATGCCGGACTGCTGCTCGCTACGGAGAGGCCTTTACTGGCCGGAGATATAGAAGTTCAACCGCAGGTCGAGCGAGACGTGCCACATGCCGGGCAGAGCAGGATTACGGTTTCGGCCGTCTGGCAACAGCGTGGACAGGACCATCGCTACCAGTTGCAAACGGTCCGGACTGCACCATGAAAGATTCCGCCAGTGCCGGTGTCACGCTTGTTGAGTTGATGGTTGCCATGGCGATTGCGATTGCGGTTGGCGCAATGGTTATGCAGATGATGATCAGCTACCAGTCGCGTATTCTGGCAGAAGTCAGCCGCAATGATTTGCAGGATCGCGCCGAACGGTTGATGCGCTTTCTTGCCAAAGATATCCGTGATGCAGCCTTTCTGCTTGGGTCGAGTCCCACGTTGGCAGATGGCACTCCTTTGATGCTGACCCACGACAGCCTCGCCGGCGATCCTTTGGAGGCACTGCCCTTCTCGATTGTCGCACAAGACCATGACGACCAGGATGATCTCTTGACGATTGTCAAGGCGGTTTCCTTCTCTCCCCCCATTCACCTTGCACAGGCAGGGCTCGCCGGCGAGGATTCTCTGCTTCTGAGTCGACGCCCCAATCGCAGCCCCGGTTCAACCCGGGAGCTGTTACCCGCACCGGAAGCGATCGGACACCTGGTCCTTGCCAATCACCACCTCTCCTACGGTATCCGTAGAGCGGGCCTGGTTGTGGCGCTGAATCAGGACTTGCTTGTGGATGTCCCAATCGAAACCGAGCTGCTTGGGGTGCGGGCCAGCAGTTTCCTGCTTGATCCTTTTGCCGGCAGCAAGCGTTTGCGGCGGGATGATTTCACCAGGACATCCTCGATGATGCCGTGGACGGTTTGCAGTTCGAGTATCTGCTCAAGGATGGTTCTCTGGTCCACCAACCGGCAAGACCTCAGGATGTGCGCGGAGTGCGTATCAGTCTCCTGGTCAAAGATCTGCGCGCCGATCGCAACTATGTCGATGAAAAGATCTATACGCTGGGAAATTGTCAATACGGCCCTTATCAAGACCACTATCGGCGCATGCCGTTGTCCCGGTTGGTCGAGGTGAAGAATCATGGCTTGCAATGAGCGCGGCATGGCCTTGATCAACGTGGTGTTGATTTTGTCCGTTCTTCTGGCGATGGCACATCTCCTCGCCGAGAAGGTCTGGCAGTCGACCCGGCAGACGGCAGACGCCAACCTGCGTCAACAGGTTTTCTGGGCGGCACAGGCGGGTATAGAAGAGGCGCGTCAGCTATTGTCTGATGGTTATGCCGGCAGTGGCGGTTGGCGAACTTTGCTTGCCGCCGGGACAGCCAGGAATTATCCGTCACTGCCGGCCTGGGTGACGCAGGTCAACGGTGTCGAGGTTGAACTCTATCTGCGCGACAATCCGGACGGAGATGGCGATGTGCGTCGTGATAACGATCTGAAGGTTTTCGTGCTGGCGCGAGCCAGGGGGGGAGTGAGCGTAGAGGCTATAGAGGCTATGGTTGAGAGCCTGTGCGGTTTCAACACACCGGAGAATGGTGAAGATGATCGCTTTGGATGGTTGGCGAACGAACTTGCCGACCAACCGGTTGCTACTTACGGGATTTCCGACTGAAGCAGGCAAAACATTCAATTGCAGAACTGCTTATATCATTGGGAGGGAAAAATGAAGTCTTGGGGGACTTTTGCACGTCTGTTGCTCTGCTGCATGACTGGATTGATCTGCTGTAAACCGCTTCAGGCGGGGCACCTGCAGCAGGAATATGTCACCACGACCCCGGTCCTTGCCGACGGCGTCCTCTACATCGCCAGCACGACCTTTCGCGACCATCGCGGCCATTTGCGGGCCATCGATCTTCTCGACACCTTTCCTGTAACCCTCTGGGATGCCGCTGACGCAATGCCTCAAGCCGGTATCGGCGCAGCTCCTGGCGAACTTAGAAGCGGAGATCCTCCCACATCGATTAATCCTGGTAACTTCTATCGCAGTATTTTCACGAATCTTGCCGGTGAACAGCTGCCGTTCTCTGCGGACTCTCTGACAAGATTACAGCCAGCAATGGCGGTCGATTCGCTGCTTGAAGGAGAGCTTCTGTTGCACGCCGTGCGCGGGCGTCGTGGCGGCAGCACCGAGCTCCCCGCCGGCTCCAGAGAGGATCCCAGGAGGCTCTGGAGCATCAGTCGCTCTTCGCCGGTGCTGGTCGGCAGAAGCCCGGTTAACAACGAAGCCAGCCAGCGTGACCGGGT
>SBFN01000166.1 GCA_006226895.1 Deltaproteobacteria bacterium
ATTTTCGATCTTTACCTGTCGCGCGGTAAAGTTGATCGCCTGAGTATCTAGGAGCTCTCAATGCAGATTATCAAGCATGATATAAATATCAATTTTGTCGGTAAGCGGAAACTGGCCATGATCCTCTCTGGCGTTGTTATCCTGCTCGGACTGGCATCCCTGGTCATTAATGGTGGCCCGAATTACGGCATCGATTTTGTCGGTGGAACCCTGGTTCAGGTCAAGTTCGCTGAAGACACCGATGCGGGCAAGATTAAGGAAAGCTTGTCGACTCTGGACCTTGGTTCGGTCGTCGTCCAGCACTTTGGCGATGATGCCAATGAGTACCTGGTTCGAGTTCAGGAGAGCGCCGAGAACAAGGAACTCTCCAGGATGATCTCGGCAAGCCTGGAGTCGAACTACGGCGCCGGGAAGGTTGATATCCGCCGGGTTGAAATGGTTGGTCCCCAGGTCGGTAAGGACTTGCGCCAGAAAGGTCTGCTCTCGATCCTCTATGCGATGATCGGGATTCTGATCTATATCTCCTGGCGTTTTGAACTGCGTTTTGCGGTCGGTGCCATTATCGCTCTGTTGCACGACGTAATGATTACCCTGGGTGCTTTTTCGCTCAGCGGTCGGGAAATTGACCTGCCGATTATTGCGGCATTTCTGGCGATTATCGGATATTCCCTGAACGATACGATCATTGTTTATGACCGGATTCGGGAAAATTATGGCAAACACCAGAAGAAGGGGTTCTCTGCGGTTGTTAACAGTTCCATTAATGAGACCCTGTCGAGAACCATCCTGACCTCAGGAACGACCATGTTGGTTGTTCTTGCGCTCTTTGTGTTCGGTGGCGGTGTTATTCACAATTTTGCGTTTGCTCTGCTTATCGGTATTCTGGTCGGTACTTACTCCTCGATCTTTGTTGCCAGCCCGGTTTTGATCTTCTGGGATGATTATCGCTCTGGTGGCCAGAAGAAAGCCACTGCAGAAGGAGGCGCCTGATGAAAAAAGAAACTCTGCTTATTGTTGTTGTCACCTTGGTCGCCGGCTTCATTATCGGCTTGTTGTTCGGGCAGAATGATTCCGGGACAAAGACTTCTGCTCCTGCGGGAGCTCCGACCGGTCCTATGCCAACGGTTAACCTGCAACAGAAAATAGCTGAACTGAAAACTATTGTTGCTAAGGACCCCGCCAACTTTCAGGCCTGGGTCATACTGGGCAACGAATATTTTGATAGCAACCAGTTTATGGATGCCATAGAGGCCTATGACAAGGCTCTTGCCATCAAACCGGATTCACCGAATGTTCTCACCGATCAGGGTGTCATGTTCAAGCGATTGGGTTGGTTTGACCGGGCCATTGCCAACTTCACCAAAGCCAACCAGGTTGACCCGTCTCACGCTACGAGCATGTATAACCTTGGCATTGTTTATCGCTACGATCTTCAGGATTTTCCAAAAGCCCTGGAGGCATGGACCAAGTTCCTTGAAATCAGCCCGACCGGCCCTGGTTCAGATCGGGTCCGGCAGGATCTTGAGTTTTTGAGAACCCATCCCCAGGTTGAGAAGTAACAAAACTTGATCATCGGGCCGGAGCTTGCTTCCGGCCCGATTTTTTTTGCATACTGTTGTAAGTCTGCCTTTTGGCTTTCAAGAAGCTTTAAACTCTTTTTTAACGCAAGGTCACAAAGGCGCAGAGACTTCTGGTTACACATATATTCTCTTGCTGGAATTCCCTTGGCGTCCTGCCTGGCTTCTCTTGGCGTCATTGCGTTAAACTTTTGTTTTGATCCCTTGGCAACAAGATCCATCCGTTTTACGTGGTTTTTGTTAAGGATGTCATTCATGTCCTGCTCTTTTCTCACTCTCAAACGTTATCTTCTGCTAGGTGGGCTATGCCTTCTTATGGTGGGTTGTCTTTTCGGAAAAGATCAGACGATCCGTGGCGTTTTGCGCGGTGAGCATGTCTGGCAGGGAGAGGTTTATGTTGCCGAAGATGTGGTCCTTGAAGAGGATGTCAGGCTGACAATTCTTCCCGGCACCCGGGTACGTTTCCTGCCTGCTGAAGCCGATGGCGGCGGCTGGATTGAACACCCCCATTTCCCCGGAAACGAGCTGATAATAAAAGGGCAGGTGCATGCTGTGGGTACGGCTGAGAAACCAATCATCTTCGAAGCTGTCGACTCTTCCGCGTCGGCAGGTTTCTGGGGCGCCATCAATCTGGTCGGCAGCCCTGAAGCTATCTTTGAATACTGTGTTTTCAGGCAGGCCGATAGCGCTGTGCATAGCTGGGACTCTCAGGTTTATATAGAACAGTCACTTTTTGAAGACAACCTGGTCGGTATTCGTTTCAATGCCTCTGAAATTTTGATCGAACACAATCTGTTGCGCAACAATCATACCGCTGTCCGCTTTCATTTTGGTTCGCCGGTCATTTGTGAGAACGAATTCGCCGACAATGCTGTCAACCTTTTTGTGACCTCTCATCCCCGTGATTATCATATAGAGAACAACACCTTCGGAAGTCCTTTGGAATACAATGTGGTGTTCGGAGAAGAAGTCCCTGAAGACGTGAGCTTGCTGCGTAACTACTGGATAAAAGAGACCCCCTCAACGCTTATCGATAGCTTCTACGATGGTCGTCGTAGCCCTTACCTCGGCAAAGTGGTCTTTGAGCCGCAAAGAACAACTCCTTCCAGCCAGGCGGGCCTGTCATGGACCCCGTAATCAAACGCCTC
Organism: Deltaproteobacteria bacterium; assembly: GCA_006226895.1. GTDB lineage: Bacteria > Desulfobacterota > Desulfuromonadia > Desulfuromonadales > BM103 > M0040. The sequence goes on from SBFN01000166.1 coordinate 2,726, forward strand.
TGGCTGCCTCGTAACGAACAACCTGAGCTTAGTGCGCTCAACGAATTTGCAGCAAAGCTCCAGCTCTCACAGCTGATTGCCCGTATCCTTGCCAGTCGTGAGCCTTCTCTGGATGCTGCTCGTGATTTCCTCAACACCCGTCTCGCCGATTTGCCTGATCCGTTTCGCCTCCCGGATATGGCGGCTGCGGTCGACCGCCTTCAGTTGGCTCTGGTTCAGGGCGAAAAAATCGCCATTCACGGTGATTACGATGTTGATGGTATTACCGGAACCGTTCTGCTGCTGGAGGGCCTGGCTTCAATGGGTTGTGAGCAACTTGAATATCACATTCCATTGCGGCTGCGTGATGGTTATGGCCTTTCTGCTGAAGCCATGCAGAAAGCGGCAGATGACGGCGTTACCGTCGTCATCTCGGTCGATTGCGGCGTTACCGCCCATGCCGAGGCCTCCCTGGCCAAAGCGTGTGGTATCGACCTGATTATCACCGATCACCACCAACCTCCTGATGAACTACCAGAGGCTTTCTCTATTATTAATCCTCAACGTAGCGACTCCAGGTTTCCCTTCCCGGATTTAGCGGGGGTTGGCGTCGCATTTTTCCTTCTGGTCGCGCTGCGCAAAAAATTACGCGACGCCGGCTGGTTCAAGCAACGCTCTGAGCCCGATCTACGAAGCTCCCTCGACCTGGTGGCACTGGGAACCATTGCCGATCTGGTTCCGCTAAAGGGGATTAACCGGACTTTAACCAGGCATGGCCTGGTTATACTGGAAAAAGGTGAACGCGCCGGTGTCAGGGCTCTCAAGCAGGTGGCAGGAGTCAAAGAAGTCAGCTGCGGTGTGGTCGGTTTTCAGATGGCGCCGCGCTTGAATGCTGCCGGGCGTATGGAAGACGCCGGGCTTGGTGTGGAGCTGCTTCTTGAGAAGGATATGGTGCGCGGCCTGAATACGGCCCGCTATCTCGATCAATGCAATCGAGAGCGCAGGGGTATAGAAAAAGAAACCTTACAGGAGGCCGAAAGAGCCGTTGCAAAACTTGGCGCTGAACATACGCACTCTATCGTACTCGGTGGCGAGGGCTGGCATTCCGGGGTGATCGGCATCGTCGCCAGCCGATTGGTTGATCGTTACTCACGACCAACGGTTCTGATCGCATTGGATGACGCAACGGGCAAAGGCTCCTGTCGTTCGATCCGTGGTTTCCACCTCTATCATGGCCTGCAGAGCTGTGCGGACTCCCTGCTTGCTTTCGGTGGCCATGAGATGGCCGCCGGTCTGAGTGTTGCTGCCGATCAGCTTCCGGCTTTTGCGGCCCAATTTGAGGCTCACGCGCGATCAATCCTTTCTGAAGATGATTTGCAGCCCAAGCTTTATCACGACGGTGTTGTCCTGCTCGAAGAAATAGATCTGGACGTTCTGCGTCAACTGGAAGGACTTGCTCCCTTCGGGATGGGTAACCCTGAACCCGTCCTGGTGGTAGAATCTGTACGAGCCATGCAGGTTAAGCCTGTGGGGGACACCCATTTGCGTTTCACTGCATGTCAGGGAGCCTTCAGCCATCCGGCGATCGCTTTCGGCATGCTCGATCGTCGGGAGGAGTTCCAGGGAGAGGTTGACCTGTTGGTCTCACCACAAATCAATCGTTATAACGGTCGCGAATCAGTCCAACTGAGGATCAAAGATGTCAGACCGGTCCAATAATTACGAAACCAGGCAGAATGAGAGACGCGTTCTCTCTATCCTTGTCGGGGGAATGCTTGGTTTGGTCGTCGCTATGGGGATAGGGCGTTTTGCCTTTACTCCGATTTTGCCCCTGATGCAACGTGACCTCGCCATGAGCAATACCGTGGCGGGATGGCTCGCGGGGCTCAATTACCTCGGCTATCTTGCTGGAGCCGTTCTTTGTTCCATCTCTCCTCAAATCCTGCGTTTCCGATTCGTGACCGGCAGTGCTTTGCTGCTGAGTCTCGTCACGACACTTTTCATGGGCTTGACTGTCTCCGCTTTCTGGTGGGGCATGATGCGCCTGGCCGGTGGTTGGGCCAGCGCGATTCTGTTTATCGTTATTTCCGCAGAAGTCGGTGAGGCTCTAACGCGGCGTGGCTACGGTCACTGGATCGGTGCATTGTACGCTGGTGTCGGTTTTGGTGTCGCCATCAGCGGCTTGATCGTCCCGCAACTGGATCTAGCCGGTGGTTGGAGTCTCTCATGGATAGGCATGGGGGTGATCGCGACGGTCCTGGCCGCTTTCGGCCTTCTACTTGGTCGGAGACGCGATCTTGTTCAGACGGTAACGATTAATAAGTCGGAACACTCCGGAAGTTTGCGTGTGGTGCATCTGCTGGCTGTTGCCTATTTTTTTGAAGGTCTTGGTTATATCGTCACGGCCACCTTCATTGTCGCCATTATTACCATAACCCCCGGGCTCGAAAGCTTTGCGCCCTACAGTTGGGTTGCGGTTGGCCTGGCTGCCGTCCCTTCAACACTCCTCTGGCCTTACCTTGCACGACGTATTGGCAGTCAACGTGCTCTGCTGTTTGCCTACGCTCTACAGGCTGCCGGTATCCTTGTCAGTATTCATGCCGACACTGTCTTCGAAGTCGTTTTTGCCGCCATCTCCTTTGGGGGAACATTCATGGGGATCGTCGCAATGACACTGGCCGAAGGCAATCAGCGCATGCAGGGGGAAGGGGGCCGCGCTGCCGCGTTTCTGACTGCAAGCTTTGGTGTTGGCCAGGTGCTTGGCCCTGTCCTTGCCGGTATCCTGGCGGACCTGCAGCAGGGTTTTGTCTTGCCATTAATGCTGGCGGCTGCTTGCGTTATTCTGGGTGGAATTTTTATTGCTCTGGATAAGCGTTTTCAGGCGGTTCGGTGATGACACTGCATTAAAAGCGTAACGCAAAGGCGCGAAGAGAACCCAGGCAAGACGCAAAGGGGGAAACCTATAAATCAATTTGGTTAT
>SBFN01000260.1 GCA_006226895.1 Deltaproteobacteria bacterium
CTCGCCACCCAGAAGTTCTTCTATCTGTTTGATCACCTCTTTCGTCTGAAACGGCTTGGTCATAAAACCATCAGCTCCGGCCCTACGTCCTGTCTCCAGGTCGCCCTCAGCGCCTCTTGCCGTTAGAAACATGACCGGGATATTTTTTGTCTCCGGGTTTTCCTTGAGATACTGACAGACTTTGAAGCCGTCGATATCAGGCATCATGACATCAAGCAGGACTAGATCAGGAAGTTCCTGACGCGCCATAACGATCCCCTGCTGACCACTCTCCGCGTATATCAGCTCGTAGCCCTTAATGCGAACAATCGCCTCCAACAGACGAAAAACAGTCTGGTGATCATCAACCAGCAGGATTCTTTTCTGCTCAGCCATTAGACATCCTCTTCCTCGGCCAGGCTGAGACTTTCGCGATACACATCGCTGCTCGGCAGGCCATACTCCTTGGCAATCAGTTTGACGGCATCACGTCGCGACAAATCACCTTCATTGAGCAATTGCCGCAGAGCATCACGCACGTTCATCTGCGGCCCCTGCGTGCTCGGAGGAAGGATCAGAACCAGTTCACCACGAGCCGGCTCACGCTCAAATCGAGCGATTGCCGCAGGAATGTCCCCCCGGAAAAACTCTTCGTGCAGCTTGGTCAACTCCCGCGCAACAACGATTTGACGTTCTAAACCAAAGATTTCCACCATATCAGACAGTGTGGCTGACAAACGATGCGGGACTTCATAAAACACCAGAGTCCTCTGTTCACCATTCAACTGACGGAGCAGATCTTTCCGGGCCTTGCTCTTTTGCGGCAGATAACCCTCAAAAGCGAAACGATCAGTGCTCACCCCGGCGGCGCTCAAGGCCGTAATCGTTGCCGAGGGACCGGGAATCGGTACGACCCGGATTCCGGCATCATAACAGGACGCGATCAGGCGGTATCCAGGGTCAGCAATACAAGGCGTTCCCGCATCACTGATCAAAGCAATATTTTCCCCCTCCTGCAACCTCTCAACCAGCATCTCCTGCCGCTGCCGCTCGTTGTGATCGTGGTATGACACCAGCGGCTTCTTGATACCAAAACGGGCAAAAAGCTTACGACTGTGCCTGGTATCTTCTGCCGCGACCAAATCAACCTCGCCGAGGGTCCTCACGGCCCGGTAGGTCATATCCTCAAGGTTGCCGATCGGCGTGGCAACAATATAGAGGGTCCCTGCTGGAGACACGCCCTGCTCTTTTATCATACGTTCAGGAATCCTTTTCTGCGGCAGCCGCAGCGATCTGATCCAGCTCCGCAAGCCAGAGATTAGCGCTGGCATCACTCGGCATACGCCAATCACCCCGCGGTGACAATGAGACACTGCCGACCTTCGGTCCATCGGGTAGACAAGAACGTTTGAACTGCTGGGCAAAGAAGCGGCGATAGAAGAGCTTCAGCCATTTGAGTATCTCTGCCCGAGAGTAGTCTTCAACAAAGGCACGACAAGCGAGATCGAGGATCTTGCGCGGTGCAAACTGGTTGCGAACCACCTGAAAAAGGAAGAAATCGTGCAGTTCGTATGGACCGACATGATCCTCGGTTTTCTGGCTGATAGCGCCGTATTCATCGGGCGGCAGGAGTTCCGGGGACACGGGCGTGGCACAGACGTCGTGCAGAACCTCTGCCGTTTTGCCGCTGAACTCCGCTTCGGCACACCATTCAATCAGGTAACGCACGAGGGTCTTCGGTACCGAGGCGTTGACCCCGTACATCGACATGTGGTCGCCGTTATAGGTAGCCCAGCCAAGGGCCAGTTCCGACAAATCCCCCGTACCGACCACGAGGCCGCCAACCTGGTTGGCCAGGTCCATGAGTATCTGGGTGCGCTCACGGGCCTGCGAATTCTCATAGGTGATGTCGTGATTGTCAGGGTTCTGGCCGATATCGGCAAAATGTTGATGAACAGCAGCATCGATACTGATCATACGTAAATCGACACCAAGGTCTGCAGCAAGAGTTTCGGCATTGCCTTTGGTCCTGGCAGTGGTACCAAAACCGGGCATAGTGACCGCTAGGATATCGTTGCGCGACCATTTCAAGCGATCGAAAGCCTTAACCGTCACCAGAAGAGCCAGCGTGGAGTCAAGGCCACCGGAGATACCGAGGACAACCTTCTGACTGCCGGTGTGCAGCAGGCGCTTCATCAGGCCTGTGGTCTGAATGGAGAAGATCTCTTCGCAGCGCTGCCGGCGTTCAACCAGAGCCGTCGGCACAAAAGGCGTCCGGGCAATTGGTCGCAGAAGATCATCGGCCTGGCGTTCTGTCACTTCAACCGGAACCAGCAGGAAGTCTTGATCTGTCACGCTTGCAGCATAGCTGTTATTACGCAGGCGCTCATGCACCAGGCGCTGCACATCAATGTCAGCAACAGCCATCTGCGAGGAAAACTGAAAGCGCTTGGTTTCAGCGAGAAGCTGGCCATACTCAGCGACCAGAGAATGTCCGGAAAAGACCAGGTCGGTACTGGATTCACCCGGCCCCGCCGACGCGTAGAGATAGGCGCTCAGACAACGTGCCGACTGAGCCTCAACCAGGGCGCGCCGGTAAGCACACTTGCCGAGGATTTCGGGGCTTGCGGAAAGATTGATCAACAGCGTTGCGCCGGCGGCAGCCATGGCCCCACTCGGCGGGTTGGCCACCCAGGCATCCTCGCAAATCTCGACCCCGAAGAGACAGTCAGGCATACCATCGACATCAAAGAGGAGATCGATCCCGAAGGGAGGAGCTTCGTCCAGCCACGCCAACTGGTCATCAACCAGGTCGAAGGCACTGGAGAACCAGCGTTCTTCATAAAATTCTTGAGTATTGGGCAGGTAGGTTTTCGGCACCACACCGCAGATACGGCCATGGCTCATAACCACTGCTGCGTTAAAAAGCCGTCCGGATTGACGAACCGGGGCGCCGACGATGAGAATCATGCCGGTTTGTTCGCTTAAGGCGGTCAGCTCTGTAAGTCCATCGCGCACCTTTTCCAACAAGCTCTGCTGATAAAAGAGATCTCCGCAGGAATAACCGGTCATGGCAAGTTCGGGAAAAACCAGAAGTTGTACGCCTTGGTCGGCGGCCTGCAGGGTCGCCTCTTCAATCGCAGCCAGATTAAAAGCAACGTCGGCAACCTTCAACGCCGGGGAAACCGCCGCCACCCGAATCATCCCCAACTCACGCAGTAACATTGTCACCTTGAACCTCCTCAGCATCTGCAAATATCAGCGCAACCACAAGTTCTATATTGTATGTGGGAGAACGGGAAAAAGCAATCTCAACGAGGCTGACCGAAAAGGGTGAAGGAATGCGCTCAGGCTTCAAAAGCGTCGGGGATATGTTCAACCTGAAAAGATTCGCCGGACACGGTGATGGCAATCACATCGAAGCGGGGCTGCAAGCCCTTGTGCGGCTTGTCGTTTAAATACCATTTGGCGGTCTGCACAATCTGCCGTTGCTTACGTGGCCCCACCGCCTCACCGGGTGAACCGAATGCTGAGCCCCGACGGGTTTTCACCTCGACAAAAGCCAGGATGCGTTTGTTTTTAACCACCAGGTCAATTTCTCCGACCGGAGTGCGCAGATTACGTTCGACAATCTTCATGCCTTGGCTTTGCAGATATCGGGCAGCGGCCTCCTCGCCTTGCCGCCCCAGGGTTAAGCGTTCCTGGGTCATGGCTCCTCACAATGCTCTTTGACACCGGCAAAGGAGCGCCGGTGGCAGACGCAGGGGCCGTATTTGGCGACCGCTTCACGGTGCTTCTGGCTACCATAGCCCTTGTGCCCGGCAAAACCGTACTCTGGGAAAAGTCGATCGTAGACGACCATGATCCGGTCACGCACCACCTTGGCAACGACTGATGCCGCGGCAATAGAGAGGGAACGGGAGTCCCCCTTTTTCAGGGTCTTCTGTTCAATCAGGGTCGGAACAGGGGTGATCCCATCCACGAGGAGAAAATCAGGAGAAACAGAGAGGCGCGCGACGGCACGATTCATCCCCTTCAAGGTCGCCTGCAGGATATTGATCTGATCAACTTCGTCAGCCCGACTGACACCGATCCCGACAGAAATCGCCTGTTCATGGATCAAAGGGTAAAGCTCGTTGCGTTTTTTTTCGGTGAGTTGCTTGGAATCATTCAGGCCGGGAAGCTCGAAATATTCAGGGAGAATCACTGCCGCGGCAACCACCGGTCCAGCCAATGGACCGCGACCGGCTTCATCGATTCCAGCAATGGCCTGATAGCCCTGGCGACGGGCCATGGATTCAAAAAAAAGAGTGGATTGTTCTAGCTCGGGGAATAGTTCCATTGGCCCATACCTTGTCAATGTGGCCAACAGTATTAACGGATTTCTGGCGGCAATTCAAGGGTGCAGGACGACTGCCACACAAGCAAACGGTCTCCGGCAGACAAAAAGAAAGCCCCGGCTTTAAAAACCGGGGCTTGCAAATCTCTTTGTCTTGCAGTTTAGCGCTGACGGATTTCCTTGATACGTGCAGCTTTACCCTGCAAATTGCGCAGGTAGTAGAGCTTGGCTCGACGTACCCGGCCAACCATCATCACTTCAACCCTGTCAACGCAAGGTCCGTGCAGAGGGAAGACTCTCTCAACACCCATGCCGTTGGACACTTTACGTACGGTGAAGGAAGAACCAACACCATTGTTGTGACGCTTGATACAGACACCTTGAAAAACCTGGATGCGCTGTTTGTCACCTTCAGTGATCTTAACATGCACACGCAGTGTATCCCCCGCCTTGAACTGAGGGACATCTTTTCTCATATTTTCCATGCCGATGTAATTAATAATGTTCATCGTTTTTAGCCTCCTGATGTATAGCGAACAGGATATTTACCGTAAGAGGCGTGAGAGAGTCAAGTCAAAAAGTCATTATTTCCTGTAACAATTGTCATCTTTTCAAATCTACCCAATACGTCAGGAGAAACACCTTCTGGTCATGACCTGCAAAACGCCAGGAGTCCTCAATCCGCAGAATGGCGAACAACCAGTTTTCCCAACATTTTCTGCATCTCTTCGAAGACTTCAGGCCTCTGCCCAGGGTCCGTAAAATAAAGGAAGAACCAATAACCATCCACGTAACCAATCGTGCCGACAAACTTCACAGGGAGATCATGCTGCCGGTAATCTGCCACAAGCTGAAAGGCTTCTCTCGCACCCTGAATCTTGGCCGGGATGACGTCCCAGACAACATCGCTGATATCTTCCTCACCTTCCAGGCTCTGCGCAGCATACTCCGCCGAGGTCCGCAGGGTCTTCGTACTCGGAGCCGACGCCCCCTGTTCGAGCGGGCTGAAATCTATATCAAGGTGTGCCCCGCTTGCAGCATGATAGACGAACGCTTCATTGGCTGCCATGCGCTTGCGGGTCACCTTCTCAATCTGTGCGGCAGAAGCATTGGCCGCTGCAGGCTCATGGGCCACATGAGCAGCCATCTCTTCAACCAGAGCATCGGGCGGCTCCAGGTGCAAAGCCCAACCGTCACTGAGAGGTATCTCAACAAGCAGATCTTCAGAGATCACCAGCTCGGCCGCGGTGGCGGGTAAAAGCAACAAGTTCGTGGCAAGGGCAAAAAGAAAAGCAAATCGAATCATGGCAACCTCCCCTTGATAACAATGTCAGTGTATCTAATCGGGCCCAAAATGCACGCTTG
>SBFN01000162.1 GCA_006226895.1 Deltaproteobacteria bacterium
TGCCGCATTCCTTCCACCGGGGTAATCCGCCCTGCTTTGATTGCCGGGTAGAGGGATGCGAGTAGTGTCAATCCGGTCACGTAACCGGCTATCTTACCCATCCAGACCGGATCCCAACTTGCGCGCATAATCGGATCGAAAATGACCCCGCCGAACTCCAGCGTTTCCGGAACAAAGGCCGCCAGGTCAATGCCCCTGTCAACCAGATACCAGGTTGCCAGGCTGCCTAGCAGGGTGCCGATCGCAGCGGCGAGCAGGCCGAGTATCAGCGCTTCCGTCATGATCATTGTGCGCAGCGTCATCGGTTTGCTTCCCAGCGCCAGAATCACGCCAAACTCACGCATACGCTCCATCACCGACATGAGCAGGGTATTGATTACGCCGATCGTAACGATCAGCAGGATGATCAGAAAAATGAATTTCTGACTGGCGTAATCAAGTTTGATCGCATTTGCGAGGTTGGGCATGGCGCGCTCCCAGTTGACCGCTTCTATCCCGGGATGCGATTCAAACAGGGTGGGCATTTGCCCAAGGACTGTTTCCTCATCGTCCGAGTTGGCCAGGATGATGGCCAACTCGTGAACAGAGCCGGAGCTCCCGGTGAGCAGCCCGGCCCGCTCACGGCCTACCATAATCAGCGAGCCATCAATGTCCTTCATCCCCGATTTAACGACACCCCGGACACGCAGGAGCTCACTGTGTAGTGTGCCGTCCTGGTGTTGAGCGGTGACGACGAACTTCTGGCCGGGTTTGATCTGCAACTCGTCGAGCAGGCGAAATCCGATGACAGCATCGCGTGAATCGGTGGTACGAACCATGCTGTCTTCAGGCAGCGCCCTGAGAAAAGGGTTGATGGCCCTTTCTCGTTGCGGGTCCACGCCGATAACCATAACCCCCCGGCTTTCTCGGCTCGACTGGGCCAGGGCAGGGACGTAGAGGCGTGGCAAAACCTGTTCAACACCATCAATGGCGACAATCTCAGAAATTAAGTCGCGGTCCACGAAATGCAATAATTCATCTCGACTCTCAAGGTAATTCTGCCGATAGACCGCAATGTGACCCGATCCGGCCCTGACTCCGCTATCAACCATGCCGGCATAAACCCCGTAAGAAAGGTTGTGCGCCGCTTGCACCAGCATAATACTGAAGGCGATCGCCGCCAGGGTTATGATGGTGCGCCTTTTGTTGCGCCAGAGGTTTTTCCAGGCCAGGAGTAAATGGTCCATATCGATCTTCATTCCTCGCGCACAGCAACCACCGGATCGAGACGTGCGGCTCGATTGGCTGGCAGAAAACCGGCAATCAGACTGATGAGTAGCAGCATGCCGGCCGGGACAAGGAAATTGTCCGCTTCAAAGACAGCGTGCAGGCGTGGCAGGATGGTTCCCCCGGCATAGGTGATTGGCGTAATGTAAGCAGTGAGATCAATGCCAACCTGATGCATGTAAAGAGTCATCAGCGATCCACAGAACAGGCCGATAGCCAACGCAATGCCGCCGAGTAGCAACGTCTCCAACAACACCAGGCCGCGGATTGCCATAGGCCGCATTCCCTGGGCCATAAGGATGCCGAACTCACGGGTGCGCTCCATAACTGACATGAAAAAGGTGTTGAGAATGCCGAGACCCGTAGCCAGATAAAGAATCGTGACGATGATCATACGACTGACCCCATAGGCCGCTATGACTTCACGCATCTCCGGTAATAAATCGCCCCAATCCAGGACTTCTGTGTTCTCGGGCAAGTGTGGACTAAGTCGGTCGGCGATCTCTGCGGCAAGCATGGGGTTGGTGAGGATCATGGCGACTTCGTGGATGCGGTCAGGCAGGACCATGACTTGTTGTAGCCAAGGCAATGGTGCCAGCACCAGGTTGTTGTCGTTACGGCTGTCACCGGTCGCAAAAACTCCTCTCACAATCAGAAGATCATTGCCTATCGATCCATCGGCAGCTTGGGTCACAAAGACCAGTTCGTCTCCTGGCCGGAGTTTCATTTTGTTCGCAAGCCCCCTGCCGATCATTGCGCCGTTCGGATCATCAAGCGTCGGGTAACGCCCGGCTGTTATCTTGTTCTGTAGAGAGGTGACCTGCTGCTCTAATTCCGGAATGACGCCGAGAATTTCAACCGGTTGACTGCTGAGTTCTTTGGAGAGTAAGCCGAAGCTGCGTAAACGTGGAGATCTGGACACAATTTCAGACTCATTCATTAGTGCTGGATGGTTGGCGATATCGACAGGCAGGTTGGCAAAAAGGTCCCGGCGCAGATGGTATTCGGGTTGGGCGAAAACCAGGTGGCCGTAATATTGCTCGGTCGCCGAGGCGAGCATGTCTTTGAACATCCCTGAGAAGACACCGAGGGCAAGGATAAGTAAGGCTGCGGAAACCACCATTGCTGAGAGGGTCAGAAGGGTGCGCCTTCGGTTGCGCCAGAGATTTCGAAAGGCCAGTGATAGCAGCATGGTCAAGGTGATTCTAGATTCCGTAGTGAAAAGTAGCTTTCATCCAAGTCAAGATCGTAAACCAGTTCCCGGTAATGGAGTACGGTCATTTCATCAGGTTTTTCCAGGGGCAGAACGGTTAAGCGCAAGGGGACGATCCGTTTACCGATCTGCTGGATGTCGGCAAAATGAATTTCGCGAACGCGGACCATCTCTTCGTCAAAGTAATCGATTTGTTCGGGAACCTGTGGGGTTTTCCGAACACGGTAGATAATCTTTCCCCAAACAACCGCGGCGTCCTCTTTTGGCAGGCACTCGATGACATAGTTGGACTCGGTCTCTTCAAGTAGACGCAGGTGAAAGTCTTCATCGATATGGTTGGCTTTAACCAGATCGTCGTTGGTGATGTGGCTACCCATCCAGCTGCCACCCATCATCGAAGGCGGCACTTTGATAATGCGATCGACCTTGGGGAGGTAGTTCCAAACTTCGCGGTTCCTCTTGAGGGTCGCAACGCCTCGTTCCTTGGCCGGTTCGAGGATGCGGACCAGGAAATAATCGCGCTCCAGAGACCAGGCTTCCATCTCCAGGGTCCTCTCCCAGTGGGAGGTCTTGACCTGCATGGTGGTACGAGCTCGAGAAGAGGAGCCCATGTATTGTTGCTCAACCTCGCGAATCACTGACTGGATGTCCAGCGCCAGGGCTGTGCCCGGTAGTATGGACAGAAGAATCAAGAGTGACAGGAGGCTTCTACTTAATGGGGTGCTGTCTATGAACATCTTCCCTTTCCCTCTCTTCGACAAGTGCAAGCAGGTAACAGAAGAATATCACAAATTTTTTCATTTCGTGGCCGAGAGAGAACCGGGAGAGTGAGCGCAACAGGCGGCTAACCTATTGCGTTTTTTAATGGATTTAGCAGTTCTAAGGACAAAAGCCAAACCGACGGGTCACGTCCCGTCTGACACCATACTCTTTTGAAGCCCCAAAAGAGTATGCAGAAAATGGCGCGCTGCGCTTGGCATGATTTGCGCGAAGTTTTCTGCTGATAAAAAAATGACTCACAAGATTTTAGGGGACTACGCCTCCCCCGTTAGCCCCGAGGCCCTTGAGGTCCTCTCCTGTGGTGCTTGTTTGCTCGCTTAGTGTTATTTATCTTCTTGCTGCAAAAAAGCAATCCTGAAAGCCCCCCTGAACCGGGCCGGAGCCATCCTCTTCAATCACTAGAAACCACTGAACCCTGGCGAAATAATATGCCCTCCTCTAGGAGACGGCACTTTTGCTTACTTTTGCTGCCGGGCAAAAGTACTGCGTCTGGCGGGACGCGCCCCGCCGGTGTTGATTTTCTTCTTAGAAAAGACAAAAAGCGCAACAGATTAACGATCTGTTGCGCTCATATTACAAAAAATGAAATTTGCTCACAAAATACAGAAAACTAAGTGAGGTTGCTTGCCGGCTAAAGTTCTTATTGACTACTTCTTCGGTGGCCGACTGGCATAAACCAGGACCTTGCGGTCAGTGTAAGCCTCAACCTCGCCAGCAAAAGTCTCGATCTGGAAATAATCCTGCACCTTATCAGGAGCGTCAACGAAAAATTTATTGAGAGCGGCAATCCCTTCACGGTTAAGTCCAGCCCGCTTTGCCCATGTTGGAAAGTCGTGAGTTTTCGGAACCGTGACTGTCTCGTGCAGGATAAACCCTGCTTCCTGTACCATTTCTTGCCATTTCTCTTCCGTGTAGGCCTGGATGTGCGTCGGGTCGCGCATCTTCTCCATTTCCTGGTACCATTCGGCGATCTCTGGGTCGTTGGGAAGCATTGTGTCTACGATGGCAATTCGACCGCCACGACGCAAGACGCGATGGAATTCATTCAGTGCCCGGGCAACATCGGGAAAATGATGTGGGGCGACACGGCAGGTCAGCAGAGTAAAGGCACCAGCGGGGAAGGGGAGATCTTCAGCATCTGCTTCACGAAAAGTGATGTTGTCGACACTGCCTTCGTCACTGATATGCTCCTGGGCTTTTTTCAGCATAACCATGGTCAGGTCAGAAGCGACTACGCTACGAACCAGCGGAGAAAAACGGAGAGCCGTGTGCCCGCCGCCACAGGCTACGTCAAGCATATTATCGTCGGGCATCGGCTGCAGCAGGCGTACCATCTCTTCAAGGTCGTTGCCGCTGGAAAAGCCTTTGTCGTGGATGTAACCATCCGCTGCGCGGCCGAACTGTTCCCTGATTCTGTTCTTGAATTCACGAGTCATTAGCAGAACTCCTCCTTGATTAACGTCAGATTATAACATCAGTTACCCAAAAAGCTTGCCAGGAAAAGCACCTTCTGGTAATAAAATTCGCTTCTTGTCGATTTTTTAATGTATCGTGCCCTGCTTGGCAAGGCCAAACTGTAAATTATCTCCCGTTGAGATGTTGCCAAACGACCTTTATTGCTGCCTTTGAAGAGTTTCTTGCCTTGTTTGTTGCGCGTCTTGTCCTTTTAAACCAACCAGCTTTGTGTGGAAGTTAAAGCGGAACAGTTCTTGCCAAAATCGGAACAGCTCTTGCTACTGTGATAGGCGTTGTCTCTTTGTTGCCCCGAATATACTCATTTTTCTGCTGGTTAAGGATTTTTTCGGGTCAGAAAGCTGTCCTGTCACCATCGAACAGACAGAAACCTGACCACGGAGAGTTTTGACCTCTCGACACGGAATGGATTTATGAACGATTTTCCCAATATGCTGTTAGAACTTGTCAATGCGATCGGCGAGGAATTCCTCTACATCCTCCCCTACCTGGTGATTGGTGTCCTTTTTGAGGCTATCATCCGGACCCTGAAGTGGCACGTCAAAATCCGCAAGGCCTTAACGCGTTTTGGAATTCTGGCGATTCCTGCAGCAACCCTGCTCGGTGTGGCAAGCCCTCTCTGTGCCTGTGCAACCTTGCCGCTGGTGATCTCGCTTCTGGTCGCCGGTCTGCCGTTGGCTCCGGCCATGGCTTTGCTGGTGACCTCGCCGTTGATGAGTCCGGCCTCTTTTACCATGCTCTCGGGGATGTTAAGTGTCAACTGGGCGCTGGCCGTCCTTGTCTGTGCTGTCCTGCTTGGTCTTTTTGCAGGCTATATGACACATCTGCTCAGGAAAAAAGGTTTTGCCGAAGAAAATATCTTTCGTGAGGCGTTGCCACAGGGAGATTTCCACGAATCCGGTTGAGAAACTGCGTTGTGAATGTGGGCAGCAACTTTCACATCGTGTTGATCGCTGCACTCACAATAAGTTCCTGGTGTTCCTGGCCAGGTTCTGGGAAGGTGGCTTGAAAATCAGCAAGTTTGTCTTGATCGGTCTGGTGATCGAAGTTGTCGCTTTACTCTTTATCCCCAACGGCTGGATTACCGGCCTGCTTGAAGGGCAGGGGGTTCTGCCGATCTTTACCCTGACTCTTGCGGCGATTCCGCTGCATATGCCGCAGGTGACAGCTGCTTCGATGCTCTTTGGCTTTTACCTCCCTGACCCGGGGCAAGTGATCCCCCTGGCGAAAGGGGCGGGGATTGCCATGCTGGTTGGTGGACCGGTCACAGCTTTGCCGGTTATGGCTGTTTTTATCTCTATGTTCAAGCCGCGCGTACTTATCCTTTACATCTCTCTCTGTGTTGGTGGTACGATAGCCCTCGCGTTACTCTTTAGGGCCTTACCGATAACGATCTAGAAGGGACTGTCCCCGAACGGGGACGGCCTCTATTACTGTGGCAGCTTATCTGGGACAGTCTCCGCGCAGAGACAGTCCCTTAAATCATCAATAGACCCGCTTCAGGGAAAGGACACATCATGGGACAGGCAATTCAACAAGTAAAACCAGGCGACAGAGTTAAGTTTAATTTCACAGGAACGCTGCAAGACGGCACCCTGTTCGATACGACTTATGAGAGCATCGGTTGTGATGACGACGACTGTGGCTGCGATGAGGGGGGGTGCAGTGACGACGATTGCGGCTGTAATGGGCACGTCGGACCTATGGAATTAGAGGTTGGCAGCGATGCTTTCTTCCCCCAGATCGAAGAGGCCCTGGTCGGCATGACCGCAGGTGATAAAAAAACCATCACCATCAAGTCTGACGATGCTTTTGGTGCTTACGATGCGGAGCAGGTTTCTGCCGTCCCCCGTGACCAGTTTCCCGATGATATTGATCCGCAGGTCGGGGACAACTTCGAACTACTCAATGATGATGGCGAGGGTATGGTGGTGTCGGTGATTGATGTGAATGACATCGAGGTTACTCTCGACGCCAACCATCCACTGGCTGGCGAAGATCTTATTTTCGATGTGGAAATGGTTGAGATTGTTTAGGACCTTCGGGACGTGGAACGAGGGACGCGGTAATCTCTGTATCCTGATTCTCTTCTTCGTTATGTATATAAAAGGGCTGTCCATTTAAGGGGCCGCCCTTCTTTTCTCTGCTTGTACACTTGAGTCAAGTTGAATCCTGATTGGATCATTACATCATTTTTGACACAGCCAGAAACGGATAAGAGCAAGACAAAGGCAAATGCTTGCCTTACGCCCGTTCGCTATGCTCACTTGAGTCGCAGAGAACGCAGGGCAAGGAAAGCACTGCATTGGGAACAACCGGTCTTTCTCTGCGACCTCCGCGCCTCTGCGTCAGGTAGGTCCCAGGCTTTTCCGGCCTTACTCGTCCCCCGTCCCGCGCTCCGCATCCCGCTTTTCTAAAAACCCAATCAACTGCACCACGGCCTGGCTCAACTCTTCAGGCACCTCGGCAATCTCTTGCAAGCTGGTCGCAAGCCGTTTTGCTGCGAGCAGGGCGTT
>SBFN01000131.1 GCA_006226895.1 Deltaproteobacteria bacterium
CATCAGACAGGCTTGATAACCGGTTCTGTCTGCTCCGTAACGATATCACCAATCAACAGGTTAGCCACAAGTTCCGACAGGACTTTAAGGTTCGCAACTGTCAACCGATCAAACTTGATAGCCATCCCCTGAGAGGCCGCAGATACGTGGCCATTTTGAGTTTTGCCATAAATCACCGTGCCACCGACCTGCATCGTTTCTCCGGAAGGCAAAGGCAGATCAATCTCGACATGTGAACCCTTAGCAAATTGCTCTCGCATGCACAGAAAGATACCGCGCTCGGAAAGTGTAACACTTGAAACGGTGTAGAGCCTGCCCTGATGGTGCAACCCGACTGTTTCTGCAAATGGCGCGCGCAGATAGCGACGCCGGCCTCCAGGATATAGATCACAGCGCTGGATGGCCTTGTGCAGTCGTCGCAGATCCACCGGTTTGTCTAGCACATCAATACAGCCGAGACTTAAAGCCTCCCACTGCTTGTTCTTATTCTGGTAACTCGAGATCATGATGACTGGAAGGTCTGCCAATTCACTATCAGCACGGATGACATGCAATGCCTCAAGGCCATCCATATCGGGCATCATCGTATCCATTGTGATCAGACTGGGACGGGTTACCCGCGAAACTTCAATGGCTTCAGCAGTATTGTTCACCGGCAGGACCTCAAGATTCATGCGGTTAAGCAGAATAGAAAGGTACATAAGGAATGGTTTGCTGTCATCAACGACAATGGCTATCGGTCGTGTTTCCATGAAATCCCCAACAAATTCGTTAATAAAAAAACCCATCTTTGACCAGCAAAGACGGGTTTACGCGCTTGACTACCCCTCTTCGGTAACCCGGCTATCCTCGTGATCAATGACCTGAAAAAGAGGACCCGTGGCTTTGCGTCCCCGGGTTACCCCGAGTTTGCCATTATCGGTGAGATAATGTTGTTGAGTGAAACCATACCACATTAATCTCAAAATTTTGTCACATTTGTGAATAACGTTGGTAAAGATTGAAAAACTGTTAGTGCCCGACCAGAGAAAGGGAAAAACTTAAATTATTTATCAACGCGGATGTGCGGAGAGCAATAATCAGAATCAAGGTGTTTTTAAAACTTTTAAAAGCTTTTCTTCTGCGTTAAGCCTTTTTTGGGTTTATAAGCTCCTACTTTTTAGATTACTCAACGATAAATGCCCCGTTTCTGTCTAGATGCAGAAACGGGGCAAATCATTTCCTTCAAAGCATAAATTACTTTGGAATATTTTGCGCCCAGGTCGGCAATTCATTGATTACGACACCAAACATCGGAAGCACCAGCAGGTAGGTCACAACAACGGTCACCACGATACCGATGATATTCAGACCAAAGCCACTCTTGGCCATCTGCGGGATAGTCACGTAGCCAGATCCAAAAACAATTGCATTGGGCGGTGTTGCCACCGGCAGCATGAAAGCACAGGACGCCGCAATAGCAGCGGGAACAACCAGCAACAGCGGATTTTGTCCAAGGCCGATGGCAACGGCAGCCAGGATCGGCATAACCATCGCCGAGGTGGCCGTATTTGATGTCAATTCTGTGAGGAAGATGATCAAAGTGGCGACGGCAATGACCAGCACCAGAACGGGAGCCTGGTCAAGCAGACCAACCTGACTCCCGATCCAGTCGGCCAGCTTGGTCTGTTTGAAGCCAGCGGCCATCGCCAGGCCTCCACCAAACAGGATCAGGACGCCCCAGGGCATCTTGGTCGCCCAATGCCAATCCATGACAAACCTGTTTCGCTTCAGACTGACTGGAATCAGGAAGAGCAAAATAGCGCCGGTCATGGCAATCGTTGCATCAGTGATCAACGTCGGGTCGCTGAACATAAAGCCGAGCTGCTTACGAAAGATCCAACCCAGCGCAGTCAAAGCAAAGACCAGGGAGGTCCAGCGCTCGCCGGCATTCATCGGCCCCATCTCGCGCAACTCTTTGTGAATCAGGTCGCGGCCGCCCGGTACTTTTTTCAGCTTCATGGGGTTGGCAATCTTGGTCAGCCAGATCCAGCAGATCGGCAGCATGACAAGAACCAGAGGCACGCCAACTTTCATCCAGGCCGCAAAAGTGATTTCATAACCGTAGGTTTTCTGCAGGTAGCCGGCCAGGACCGTGTTAGGTGGCGTACCGATCAGAGTGGCCATACCACCGATCGAAGCAGAATAAGCAATGCCCAACATCAAGTTCAGACCAAAGGCAAATTTTTCAGGTGAAAAATCAATGGTTTTATCAAGACCTTCTTTTTTACCCTCATCAACCACGTGGCTGATGATAGCCAATCCGATCGGCATCATCATAACCGTCGTCGCCGTATTGGAAACGAACGCAGACAAGACCGCAGTCGCAGACATGAAACCGAAGATCAGGCGGCCAGGAGAGAATCCAACGGCCTTGACGATATTCATGGCAATGCGCCTGTGCAGATTCCAACGCTGCATGGAAAGAGCAATAATAAATCCGCCCATGAAGAGAAAGATCAGGTGACTGGCATAAGGAGCCGTAGCCGCTTTGGTATGCATGATTCCCAGCAGAGGGAAAAGCGCGATCGGCAAGAGGCTCGTTGCCGGAATCGGAATGGATTCGCACATCCACCAGGTTGCCATCAATAAAGCAACGGCCGCCATTTTCTGTGCAGCAGGTGACATCCCTGCTGGAGCAGGAGCTAAAATCATGAGAAGAAACAGGATTGGCCCTAGAAAAAGTCCGATGAGCTGACGCTGTGTGTACTCACGCGGCTCACCTTCTTCGACACCACCTGGACCTGACTTGACACGATTGGCATGCTCCGCAGGAGCTTCATCCATTTCATCAGCAAGATCAACATCGTGCTCGATCTGCGATTCCTTGAGTTGGAGCGAGTCCTTCCTGTTCTTCTGAAGCCACTGTAAAGGTCTGAAAAGTACCAGGGCCTTTGTTTCATCATGCATGTCCCAAAGACGATTCCAAACTGAGCTGGCCATGTATTGCCTCCCTTGCAGGTTATTGTGACGGCTTATCGGTTGCATCATTCAGCCGAGCCTATTGAGCAACCACAGTGCCAACCTCAAGAGAGATAACAAAAGAAGGGATCAGGCCTACCGCAAGCCACTGAAACGACAGTGTTTATTTTTACGGTGTCGTATACGCCTCAGCTTGCTTGTCTGCAAAAAGGTGTCACAACAACCTTCAGCCAAAAAGAAAAAACGGCCAATAACGGCCGTTTTTGGTTGAACTGTTTACACTGCAAGAGACAACATAAAATCAGCAGACGAAGGCTTCAAACCTTACCGGGACAATCCTTCCCTTGCTAAGCATCTGATCATGCTGAATAAATAACAATTCCCAGAGTGTTGTCATCCTCTCCCCGGGAAGAAAAACAACCCCTATTTACGAGCCAAACCGCTTCAGTTTGCTTCACCCAATTCATATTTTTCCATCTTGTAACGCAGGGTTCCGCGAGGCAGATTGAGCAAACGTGCTGTCTTTGCAACATTACCACCGGTGATACCGACAGCCTGAGCAATCAGGTCTTTTTCCAGCCGGCCAACAATTTCCTCGAACAAAATACCTTCCGGGGGAATCTGATAGTCAAAAGAGGCTTCGTCCTGAGGTTTTTCTCCCCAAATCTCTCGGGGCAGACAGTCCGGGGTGATCGTCTCCTGATTGTGCATGATACAGACACGCTCCATAACGTTGCGTAATTCTCGCACATTACCCGGCCAGTGATAGTGCATCAACAGATCGAGAGCGGAGCGTGATATTTCATTGACGTTCTTATGAAACTCCTCGCTGAAGTGTTTGAGGAAAAATTCCAGCAAGGGGGGAATGTCTTCACGCCGGTCCCGCAATGGAGCGACATGTATCGGAAAGACATTGAGCCGATAGTAAAGGTCCTCCCTGAAAGCCTTCTGCTCGATAGCTTCCTTGATGTCAAGGTTGGTTGCAGCGACGACCCGGACATCGATATCGATATTGCGGTTGCCTCCCAAGCGTCTGATTTTGCGATCTTCGAGAACCCTGAGCAGTTTAACCTGAAGGTTCATATCCATTTCACCGATTTCATCAAGGAAGATCGTACCGCCGTTGGCCTCTTCGAAAAGCCCTATCTTACGGGTCTTGGCATCGGTGAAAGCACCCCGTTCATGGCCAAACAACTCTGTTTCCAGCAAGTTGAAGGGGAGAGAACCACAGTTGATTTCAACAAAAGTTTTCGATTTTCGGGGTGACAACTGATGAATAGCTCTTGCGACCAACTCCTTGCCGGTTCCAGATTCACCGGTAATAAGGACGGTCGACGTTTCATGTTTGGCCACCTCGCGAATCTGACGGTACACTTGTGTCAGTTGTTCGCTTGAGCCAACCATAAGGTTATCGCCAGAAGCTTCACGAGACTGGCTTCCGCGTCTCAACTGGCGAACTTCCCGACGCAGGTTCTGGGTCTCCAGGGCCAACTTGACGATCAATCGAATTGCGTCAGCCTTAAAGGGCTTCTTGATATAGTCGTAAGCCCCCATCTTCAATGCCTCAACGGCGCTTTCGACAGTTCCATAACCTGTAATAATGATCACCAGAACATCGGGATCAACCTCACGCATAGCGCGCAAGACATCCAGACCACTTTCTGCACCAAGGTTGAGATCCAGGAAAACCAGGTCGACATCAGCCTCACTGACTTCCTTGACTGCGTCATCACCATTATCAGTAGAATATGGATGATAGCCGTCCTCCCCGAGAATCCTTTCCAGGTTCTCGCGAATAAAAGCCTCATCATCGACAATCAGAATACGCTCCATGTTGCAACCTCCCCGATCTTACGGAAGAATTTAGTGACTGTTATCTTAACCGGGGATGGAATGAGGATCAACAAAAATGGCCAACCTCAGCCACAAAGCTAAACCAAAATGACTTTCAATCAGAAAAACAAGGACTGGTGGCTGATTTTAGCCAGACCAGGGCAGGGAAACACGGAACTCCGTGCCTTCACCTTCATGGCTGTGAACGTCTACCCGGCCGCCATGGCTGGCAATAATGGTGTGGGTAATAGAGAGACCCAATCCGGTTCCCTCGCCCTTGGTTGTGTAGAAGGGCTCGAAGATCAGCGACAGACGATCAGCGGGGATCCCCTGGCCGCTATCGCGGATCGTCAAACTCAGGCCCTTATCCTCACGTTGTGCCGACACCCACAAATCACCGCCACCAGGCATGGCATCCATTGCATTTGTAAGTAGATTCAAGATCGCCTGCTTCAGCCGATCGCTGTCCACGTTCGGGTGCTGCAACTCCTCCGGGATCGCCTCATGCAGGACAACCTTCTGCTTCTGTAATTGCTTGCTCACCAAAAAAAGCGTGTCGCGTAGAATTGCAGACAGATCTCCTGGCGCCAACCGGTTATCAGGCAAAGAGGCAAAATTCAAAAGTTCACTAACAAGACCTTCCAGACGTTCTATCTCCTGCAAGGCGCGCTGGATCAAACGTTGATCGTCCGGGTTTGAGAGCATGCGGTCGTGCAACTCATCAAGCAAAAGACTGATGCCGGTTAAAGGGTTGCGTACTTCGTGAGCGATACCTGCTGAAAGACGGCCCAGGGAAGCGAGCCTCTCAAAACGCGCCATTTGCTGGCGAAGACTCACTCGTTCGGTCAAATCTTCCATCGTCAGGATACGACCATCTTCACTTCCTGAAGAGAGAGGATGAAGCGCCAACCGGTAGGTGAGTGAGCGCCCGTTTCTTTCCAGTGAAACATATTCACTCCAGCGGTCAACATTCATATTCGCAGAGACGGATCGATAGATTTCCGGAAGACCATGCAGCGCTTTAGCGAGTGGTATGTCACCGCTTGACTCATCTTCCATATTCAATATTGTACGAGCCACGCCATTGAGTGAAGTGACTTGTTCGTCATTGTCCAGAGTAAGGATTCCCACCGCAACGTTCTCAACGATCGTCTGTTTGAAGTCCCTCTCCCGCTTCATCTCCTTGCGGGAACGACGCAGAACAGCCAGTGTCCTGAGCAAGCGTTCCCGTCGTTCATAGAGCTGCCGGGCCATGGTGTTGAAAGCCGTTGCCAGATCAGCAACCTCGACCGGGCTGGAGATATCGACCTGGGTGCCAAGCTTTCCTCTTGCCATCTCCTTGGTACCTGAAATCAACGTCGACAGAGGACTGGTGATGTTATGCGAAAGACGAAAAGCGACAAAAACAACCAGCAGAGCCGTAATACCGATCATGACCCAGGCCCCGGTCAGGAAGGCCTGGTAGAGAAGACGAATATTCTCTGCAGCTGACTCGGCCATACTATGGAACTGATTTACTTCTGCACCAATAGTTATACCGCCAAAGACACCGGTCTCGGCATAGGGTCCGGAATCGAAAAAAATCGGCGCAAAAGCCATAATCTTGCGTGAGCCACCAACGTTGGTAACATCAAGGACTCCGGAGCGGCCACCAAGCACTGCCTGGTGGACTTCCGGGTAGTTGGGATGAATGAAGCTCGCCTCACGCAGGTTATAGGGAATGTTCCCGCTGGCAATCGATTCCGGGCTGGAGTTCTTGGAGTAAGGCGGGACCAGGTGACCATCCTTATCCAGGCCCCTGATATCCCAGAACTTGGGATGAGTAATAATCCAGCCTTCATTGTCGAACATGAACGCATAGTTGCCGCTCTGATAGGAAGGGAAAACCACATACCTTTCATCGGTCGGCGTAATATGCTGAGTGAACTCCATCAAGTGCCTGTGATCCAGAGACAGGACGACGACACCCCGCAGTTCTCCTTTATCAGAGAATACCGGCCGGGCGAAACGTACTACGCCTTCATAACGGGCACCCTCAATCGCCTCCCCGGGGTTCTTCGCTTCACCGAGCTGTTCCTGTTTGCTGACATGCCAACCGGTGAGATGGGAGACATAAACCCTTCCCTCGGGTAGATCTTTGGCTGCGCTAAAGTAGGTCTCGGTGAGATAGGTCGTGTTCGCAGGTTTTGAAACATCACGGAGATCAGCAGACAAGGAGCCATCAACAACCCGCAATCGTTCCACACCATCAGGGCCGATAAAAGCGAGTTCCTTGTAGAGCCGCGCAGAGAGTCTTTCCTCACCGGGATTTTCGTTGGTACCGGAACGCACCCAGATGGGTCGACGGTGGTTCTGACTGAACCAGAGATAACTGGCACTGTCTGCCGGGAGCTGAGACAGCGCACCCAGATCACTCTCGATTCTACGCAAAAAGGTACGCACCTCATCAGCCACCATGACAGCGCGCAATTCGAGCGTTTCAGCAGCCTGCTCATCCAGAGCGCTGATGGCACTGGCACGAAGCATCTGCTCAACCGTGTCCAGGCTCTGCCCGGCGAAGGTGGCCAGGAGCACAAGAGGCAGCAAGGTCAAGCCGCAAAAAACATAGAGGACTTTTTTATGAAAAGAGAGACGGGGCATCGCGGGAGTATAACACGGAGCATCACCAGAGCGGGAGTCCGTTTGGCAAAAGCCCGGGGAATCAGTTCAGAGTACGGGAAGGGGAATGCATCTGTCTGGAGCGAATGGCGAGTGGCAGAAGATCCCGATGCTTGAGGAGCACGTCATCAAGATTAATCCCATCGCTGATGATCACATCACGGGGGCTGAAGACAGTCCGGGCGAAATGGCTGCCGTCCGGGCGGGCAAAGACCTCAATCAGGTATTCTTCGCCTTCGTGATCACACTTTAATTCTTGTACAAGCTTAATCTGTTCCATGCGACAACCAACTTCCTAATTCAATATGGGTCGATCTATGTCACATGACAAAAGCAAACATCGAGCCAACCGGAAAACACGTTGCTTATCGCAATAACCAATCATCTCGAAGGAGAATAAACGCTAAAAGACGGGGGATTAGTATGGGAGATGGCGAAAAGTCAGGACTAAAGGTTGCGACTGACAACGTAGTCAGCCAGACGAATCATCGCCTCTTTGGCCGGGCAATCCGCAAATGATGCGAGATGACCTTTAGCTGACTCAATAAGGAGTTTGGCACGATCACGGGTGTAATCGATACCTTCATAGGAGTGAATCAGATCGACGATGTACTTCAGGTCTTCGTCAGGGAGTGTTTCCCGTTCGATAATTCCAGCTATTTTCTTACGTTCTTCTGCATTGCAGTGCTTCAGGGTATGAATCAAGGGCAAGGTTACCTTGCCTTCGAGGAGATCGTGTCCACACTCTTTGCCAAACGCGTCCTGATCGGCGACATAATCCAGGGCATCATCCATAAACTGGAAGGCAATGCCGAGATCCATACCATACGCAGCCAACGCTTCTTCCTGCTCAGGAGGGCAAGCTCCGAGGAGCGCGCCGCAACGACTCGCCGCGGAAAGGAGGATCGCGGTTTTGTTGCGAACGACTTCGATATAGCGTTCTTCGTCAAGCTCAACGTCACAGGTACTGATCAACTGCAGGACCTCGCCCTCGGCCATCTGCGTGGTCGCATCGGAGAGAGTTTTAAGAATCTCCAGATTCCCTTCGCGAACCATGATAGAGAACGACTTTGCAAAGAGGAAGTCGCCAACCAACACACTGGCTTCATTCCCCCACACGGTGTTTACGGAATCCTGTCCACGCCTGAGGACTGCGCTGTCGACGACATCATCATGCAGCAGGGTTGCCGTGTGAATAAACTCAACGACACTGGCCAGACCAACATGAGATTCACCCTGGTAACCGGCAAGCTTAGCACTTAACAACAGCATCATCGGACGTACACGCTTGCCGCCACTGGCGAGGACATACTCGCCGACCTTGCGAATCAGAGGCACGCGCGATTCCAGATCCTTGCGGAACTGCTCCTCGACGCGCAGTATATCGTCATTTAAAAGATTGAGCACAAAGTTCATAGTTATTGGAAATCCGAAGGGAAAATTATCGCTTATCCTAATGAATCCTCACGAAGCATGTCAAAGCTTTTTTCCTTAAACCGCAAAGGAAACTTAAGTCGCGAAGGGAGCTACTCTGAGAGAGGCAACAAAACGGTAAGACATGCACCACCCAGATGTGATTTTTGTATTGAGATTTCTCCCTCCTGGCCTTCGACCAGTTTACGACAGAGAGGCAGCCCCAACCCGGTCCCTTCGCCTTGAGCCTTGGTGGAAAAGAAGGGCTGAAAGACTCTCTCCTGGTCTTCAAGGGAGATTCCAGGGCCACTATCATCAACCTGGATTCGGGCAGAGCCAGACACTCTGGAAAGTGTCACTTCAAGACGCCCCCGCCCCTGCAGTGCCTGCGCAGCATTCAACAGCAGGTTGATCATCACCTGGCGAAGTTGATCGGCGTCTGCAGTCACGGATAAATCCTCTCTGGCACCAGCGATCTTCAGGTCGAGGTCCTTAAAAAGCTTCTGCGGCCGGAGTGACGACACCACCTCTTCGGCCAGCTGATTCAAGTCAACCCGCTCCCGATAGCTATCCGGGGAACGCGCAAAACCGAGCAAGCCGCCGGTGATGCGTTTACAACGCCGGCACTCATCGATGATGGCAGCAACATCCTCGCGCAGAGGGTCTTCAACCTCCAAGTCTTCGAGCAGAAGCTCGGCATGGCCAAGAATAATGCCGACCGGGTTGTCGATTTCATGAGAGACCCCCGCCGCCAGCTGGCCGATCGCGGCAAGGCGCTCACTGCGCAGCAGTTGCGCCTGCATTGTTTGCATCTCTTCGTTGGCAGTGCTCAAAGCATCGTTCTTGCGGGTCAACTCTGCCCGATTCGCAGCCAGACTTTCTGCCATATTATTAAAGGCTTGAGCCAGGGTACCAATTTCGTCGCGGCCCTGCACTTCAATACGGGTTCCCAATTCTCCGCGGGTCAGGGAGTGGGCGCCATCGGTCAGGTTGGCAATTGGTCGGGTGATCCGTCTTGCGACAAGGCTGACCATCAGCAGACAACCCAGGAGGGCGGCAATGGCGATCATGACAAAGTAACTGCGTGCTTCCAGCAGTCGTGCATCAATCGAGTCGTATGAGATCAGGTAACGAACCGAAACCACCTGCTGGCCGGTCGGTCCGAAAGCTGGCTCGAGGAGGTCAAGCAGACGCCTGCCTTCGGCAAGTTTATGGGTGAGCATTGTCGTGCGCTCGGCGGCAAGGCGGGCAGAGATATCATCCTGATCAAATAAATGCAGATCAAGACCAGGGAAATCTTCAAACGCGTTCGACACATAGAGACGACGGCCGGTCGCCGAAACCAGAGAGAACTGGACCAGATCTCGATTCAAACCGAGGAATTCATGCATATCCGCAATGTCAGCGGGCTCGTCCGGCGGAAATGAACCACGGAAGCGCTTCAACAGTTCTGGAGTGGCCAATCTGGAGAAAGAGAGGCTCTGGCTAAAGAGATAGTCCTCCCACGCTTCCGCCTGATTACGCTCCAGAAGCATGAACGTGAGCAGCAACAACAAGGCAAGGATGCCACCCGTGTAGAAAAGTAATTTTTTAGCTAAACCCGTTCGCAAAGCAAAAACCCTCAACCATAAATTTGATTATCATAATCGTACTTTACTCGTACAAATGGAAGCCCAATCTAGACATTTATCTGACATGTAATAAAAGTACAGGTAGGAGTTGACAAAAAATCAGCCCTCCCGTATAAATAGTACCGTTTTTGTCATATTTAATTAAGCCTTGACAATCACACGCTGAACCTTAAACTTTGGAACACATTAATTTGATTTCAGGAGGTGCTATGGAGAAGCAGAACTACAACTATGCCATTGTGCGCAGCTTTGTCATCTGGAGCTTGATCTGGGGACTGGTTGCGGTACTGGTTGGAGTCATTGTCTCCTTCCAGATGGTTGAACCGGACCTTAATTTCCCGCCTTATCTGACCTTCGGCAGACTCCGTCCGATTCACACCAACGCAGGAATCTATGGCTGGGGCGTCGGCGTTATCTTTGCCACCTTCCTTTATATAGTCCAAAGACTCTGCAAGACTCCGCTCTGGAGTGACAAGCTGGCGAAATTCCAGCTCTACTTCTTCAACGCCACGATCATTGCTTCGGCGGTCACACTCCTGCTGGGCTACACCACCTCCAAGGAATACCATGAGATGGAATGGCCGATCGACGTCATGATCGTCATCCTCTGGGTCGCCTTTGGCCTCAATATCATCATGACCATTCTCAAGCGTAAAGACGAGCAGATGTACATCTCACTCTGGTACATGATGGCATCAATCGTCGGCGTGGCGATCCTCTTTTTAGTCAATGCAGCGGCAGAGCCGGTCTCACTCTTCAAATCATATTCAGCATATGCAGGCACCAATGACGCCAACGTTCACTGGTGGTTCGGTCATAATGCCGTGGCCATGGCCTTGACCGCCCCGCCGCTAGCAATGTTCTACTATTTTCTTCCGAAGTCGACCGGTGTGCCAATCTATAGCCACCGTCTCTCGATTATTGCTTTCTGGAGTCTGATTTTCATGTACCTCTGGACCGGAGCCCACCACTTGCTCTGGACCCCGGTTCCAGACTGGATTCAGACTTTGGCCATGGGCTTTTCTGTCATGTTGATTGCCCCCTCCTGGGGCAGCGTATTCAACGGCTACCTGTCAATGGGCGGCCAGTGGCACCAGATGCGCGAGAACTACCTGGTCAAGTTCCTGATTCTCGGCATCACCTTCTACGGTTTACAGACCCTACAAGGGCCGATGCAGGCAATCAGAACCTTTTCCGCGTTCATTCATTACACGGACTGGGTCCCGGCGCACATTCACATGGGTACCATGGGCTGGGTCTCTATGATCAGCTTCGCCAGTATTTATTTCATGATTCCACGCATCTGGGATCGGGAAATCTATAGCATCCCATTGGCCAACCTGCAGTTCTGGCTGATTCTGGTTGGGCAGTTGATCTGGTCGATCTCCCTCTGGGTGGCCGGTGTTCTGCAGGCAGGAATGTGGAATGCCATGAACTCTGACGGCAGCCTGACTTACACCTTTATGGAAACCATGGTTGAGATGTATCCCTACTGGTGGGCGCGCGCCTTCGGTGGAGTCATCTACCTGGTCGGCCTGATCATCTTTATTTACAACATCTACATGACGGTCAAAAAAGGCGAACCAACGGCCGTAACGACCGCAACTGCAGAAGGGAGGGCCTGATTATGTGGGAAAAGAAACCTGTCCTCCTTATCGTTCTGGCGACTTGCGCCATCCTCGTTGGCACCATCGTCACCATGGTACTCCCCTTTGCCTGGGTCAACACCGAAGCGGACCGCATCGAAGGAGTGACCCCCTATACGGCCCTGCAGCAAGAAGGCCGCGACGTCTACATCCGCGAAGGCTGTAACAATTGTCATTCCCAAACGGTTCGCCCCCTGGTTTCAGATGTCCTTCGCTACGGAGAATACTCCAAATCTGGAGAATTTGTGTACGACCGCCCCTTCCTTTGGGGCTCTAAACGAACGGGGCCTGACCTGGCGCGTCTCGGCGGCAAATATCCGGATGCCTGGCATTACAAGCACATGGACTCTCCACGCTCAATGGTTCCAAAAACCAACATGCCTGACTACGAATGGCTTCGGGATTATCCGCTCGACCCACAGATGATCCAACGTAAGATGGAAACACTTGATTTCCCTTACACTCCAGAAGAGATCAAGGCCCTCGAAGACAAAAACGAAATGGATGCCATTGTTGCCTACATGCAGAAGCTGGGTTCCGATATCCCCTGGCGCGATACGACCGAGACCACCATTGTTGGTGAACTGGTCAACCCTTATACGGAAACAGATCAGGCGACCATTTCAAGCTGGGGCTCCATTTACCTGGAGAACTGTGCAGCTTGTCATGGTGAGCAGATGGAAGGTGAGATCGGTCCGGAGTTGATCGGCGAAGACTATGATGATGAAATTCTCTTCGAGCTCATCTACTCCGGCATCACGGATGGCGGCATGCCGGGCTTCTCAAGCCTTGGCACCGACAAGGTCTGGAAGCTGACCAATTTCATCAGAAACTACAAAGCGGATGGGGACCAATAATATGGATCTGGCTTCCTTCGTCTACCTTGGCGTTACTTTCGGCCTTTTTGTTATTTTTGTCTTGATCGTAATACGGACCTACAACAAAAAGAATAAAGATAAAGGGGAAGTCGCCAAGTACAACATGTTGGATGACGACTAAACTTTACCTGTCAAACAAACTGACTTTTGATTAAAGGATATTCACATGAGTACAACAGATCCTCACAACGAAGAACATGCAGACGGTATTGTCGAAGATCGCGAGAAAGCCCCGCCAGTCTACTTTAACGTTCTCTTTTATGGGCTGATCATCTGGGGCGTCGCCTTCATGTCCTTCTATCTCCTCTCCGGATGGAGCTCGGACGCAGAACTCAAAGAGAAGATGGCGATTCACAAGGGCGAGCCGCCGGCACAGCAAGAAACCGCAGCACCGACGCCTGCCCCGGCAGCAGCCCAGGCTCCCGTTGAAGTTGTTGCCGCAGACGGCCAGACGCTTTTCAAGAAGCATTGTGGCGGCTGCCATGGTGCCAACGGCAAGGGGGCCTTCGGACCTGACCTGTCGGGCGAATACAAATACGGCAAGACCACTATGGCCGTGCAGGAAAGTATCGCCTTAGGACGACCCAAGAACATGCCCGGGTTCGAGCAAAAGCTCTCCCAGGAAGAGATTAACGCGCTGACTGAGTTTATCCTCAGCCTTTAGAACTTATAAGCGGCAGAGGGGAGGTCTTCTGCCGCTTTTTGTTTTTCAGAACCGATTCCCCTGGTGAAGGGCCTGCCCCTAGCTTTGCAACTCCGGGGAGGCCCCACGAGCCACCGGGACAAGCCCCTCAATGTCAGAAAAAACCAGTCCCCAGACACAACCCAGATTGCTATCACCTTGGCGCCGCCGCTGTCAGTGGGTCACGACTCTGTTACTGCTGCTGACTCCCTGGATAGAGATCGCAGGCAACAGCTTACTTCGTGTCGACATACCAGAACTGACCCTCTATTTTTTGGGCCAAACACTCCGTATTGAGGAACTTTATTTAGTCTTGATTGCCAGCCTGGCGATGACTCTCGGCTTTCTTCTGATCACCCTGTTGCTGGGCAGAGTCTGGTGCGGGTGGCTTTGCCCGCAAACAACCTTGACAGACCTGGCAGAATGGCTGGCAACCCGACTGGGCTTGCATGGGAAGAACAGACAAAACGAAAACGGTTTCGGCAAAAAACTTGCTCTGCACTCTTTCTACATGGCCTTAGCTTTCCTCGTTTCGTCGAACCTGCTCTGGTACTTTATCAAGCCACTGGACTTTTTTGCCAAGCTGGCGACCCTGCAGCTTCATTACGCAACCTGGGTATGCCTGCTAACTGTAGCAATGGTCATCTATCTGGACCTGGCATTGCTCCAACGCCTGATGTGCAGTGAATTCTGTCCCTACGGTCGCTTCCAGACTGTGCTCGCTGACCAGTCGACCCTGGCCCTGCACCTGCCACCAGCTGAACTGGCACGCTGCATCAATTCCTGCGTACGGGTCTGTCCTATGCAGATTGACATTCGTAATGGCTATCAGGTTGAATGTATTAACTGCGGCCGCTGCCTTGACGCCTGCCGTCAGGTCATGAACAAACTCAACCAGCCGGGTCTGATCAGCTACACCTTCGGTACCGAGGGCAAAGGCGCAAAAGCCCTGCTAAACCTGCGCACCCTGCTGTTAAGCATGGTCACCCTGGCACTTGTAGCAATTCTCTTTTTTGCCGCCCATCAGCGTCCAGAGGCCTCGCTCAAGATAGCTGTCTCACATATGGCCTCGAGCCGGATCTTGAAAGATGGCAAGCTCGCTACCTTTTTCAACGCCTGGGTCAACAATCGCAGCAGCAGACCGGCGACCTATACTATCAAAGCGAGACAGGCAGAGAGTGAAACGGCATTGATTCT
>SBFN01000157.1 GCA_006226895.1 Deltaproteobacteria bacterium
GTACCCGCAAAGAGAGAACCAATCATGATCGTGTCGGCACCGGCAGCAATCGCTTTCGGAAGCTCACCGGAATACTTGATGCCACCGTCAGCAATCAAAGGCACACCAAATTTACGGGTCACTTTGGAGACGTCGGCAATCGCTGTAATCTGGGGGACACCAACACCCGCCACGACGCGAGTGGTGCAAATTGAACCGGGCCCGATACCAACCTTGACCGCATTGGCCCCGGCCTTGATCAGGGCTTCTGCAGCGCCGGCAGTGGCAATATTGCCTGCAATCAAGGACAGCTCGGGATAGTTGCCGCGCGCTTCAGCAACGGCATCAATAACGGACTGAGAGTGGCCGTGCGCTGTATCTATAATGATCGCGTCGACACCTGTCTTCACCAACAGACTCAAGCGTTCTTCAAAGTCGTCGCCAACGCCAACAGCAGCGCCGACACGCAGACGCCCCATATCATCTTTACAGGCATTGGGGTATTTGCGGACCTTTTCAATATCCTTGATGGTAATCAGGCCCTGAAGAGCGTAACTGTCATCAACAACCAAAAGCTTCTCAATACGGTGTTCGTGGAGATGTTTCTTGGCCTCTTCGAGCGTCGTGCCCGGAGGAACAGTGACCAGTTTGTCTTTGGTCATGACATTTGAAATAGGTTGGTCGAGCTGTGTTTCGAAGCGCAGGTCACGATTGGTGAGGATACCGACTAAGTGTCCATTTTTAGTAATCGGAACACCGGAGATCCGGTATTTTTCCATCAACTCAAGAGCCTCGAAAATCTTCTGATCCGGAGCCATGGTGATCGGGTCAACAATCATTCCACTTTCAGATTTTTTAACCTGATCGACTTCAAGAGCCTGTGCGGCTGGAGACATGTTCTTATGAACGATACCGATACCACCCTCACGAGCCATCGTAATAGCAGCACGGGCTTCGGTGACCGTATCCATAGCTGCTGATAGCAGGGGAATATTCAGTTTTATCCCGGGGGTCAGGTAAGTTGTCAGATCAACATCGCGCGGCAGTACTTGGGAGTGAGCAGGAAGCAGTAAAACATCATCGAAGGTCAAGCCTTCACGGATCTCGGGATCGAGCATCGCCGATACCTCCATAGGGGGCTGGGGGGTGAAAGAATTAACCGCTATATTTAGTTCAGGCCGCTTGGCTAGTCAAGAAGAATCTAGGCGATTTTTTACAGCTGTATGAGTCTAAGAAAAAACTCACAGAGAAGGACAGATAACGGAGAGAAGAACGGGTAAAACTGGGGTTAATACCACACCTTCTGAAGACACAAGCCGTGTGCCGGGGCTGTAGCACCGGAACTTAAATCTTCCTCGCCCTGAAGAAGTTTTCCCAGGTCACTCAGCGGTCGTTTGCCCTGCCCGACCTCAGCCAGGGTGCCAACCAAGATCCGAACCATATTTCGTAAAAAACCGGAACCTTTAAAGTCGAGGTAAATAAATTCCTGATTCGTATTCACCTCAATCTGAAAAATTTCACGGACAGTTGTTTTGGCGTTGCACCCGGTTGTTCGAAAAGCCTGGAAATCGTGTTCACCGACGAGAAGACGAGCGGCCTCCCGCATCAGTTCCACATCCAGGGTACCGCGTAAATGCCAGGCGGTTCGACAAGAAAGGGGCGAGCGCACATCACCGTTGTAAATCGTATAGCGATACCATTTACCCTTGGATGAAAAGCGGGCGTGAAAGTCCTCGGGCATTTCCCTCGCTTGCCGGATAACAACATCATCGGGCAGGAAAGCATTTGCTCCTGCACAGAAAGCTGTTAGTGGAATAGTGCTTTCCGTGCGGAAATGTACCGCCATGTCGCGGGCATGCACGCCTGCATCAGTCCGGCTGGAGGAATGGATACGCACCTCGTAGCCAAGAATTTGTGTCAGCGCGGATTCAACGACTCCCTGTACAGTGAGATGATCAGGTTGAACCTGCCATCCCGCATAGGCAGTGCCGTCATACTCGACGTTTAAAAGGATTGTACGCATCATCCCACCAACCAGTAAGAGATAATCACCAGGCAGGCAGCCAATGCGAAAAGTTGATCCAACAGTGCCATAGGCAAGAAAGCCGGCAAAATATTTTGATTTAAAACTGCATTGTCATCCAAAGCCAGTTTATGAGCAAACTCATCACCCCGATCTACCAGGCGAAAAATCAAGTCACGCAACCTCTTGCCCCAAGCAGCGAAACGCCCTTGTCTGGCAGCAGGAGTAAGACTGTCGGAAGCTCCGCCCTCCGTCTGACCTGACGCACGAATTTCCGCGTGTACGACCGGGATAAAATCCAGGGCCAGCAACAGGATCTTCTGCCACTCGCCGGTACGACACCCCAACCAGCGTAACGGCTGAACAAACCAGGCAAAAGCAAGAGACAGACTTTGTGTCGTCGTGGTGATGCCGAGTAGAGCTGAGGCTGCAACGGCCAGAAGCATTTGCAGGCAAACAAAAGTTCCTGAAAGCAGGCCATCAAAAGAAAGCCAGCTTAAACCCAACAGTGTTCGTCCAGGGGATAGCAACAGATGCAGCAGAAAGGTAAAAAGCAAGAACCAGCGCAACAGCCAGAAGAGGCGGAAAATCCGCTGAGAGAGGGGATTAAT
Source organism: Deltaproteobacteria bacterium (assembly GCA_006226895.1). GTDB lineage: Bacteria > Desulfobacterota > Desulfuromonadia > Desulfuromonadales > BM103 > M0040. Next base: position 2,614 of record SBFN01000157.1, read on the forward strand.
AGACCATGCTGCGAGAGCAAGAATTGTCATAATCGAGAGCAGCTGCATCCAGCCGGCAGCGGCAAACGAGAGTACAACCAGAACCAGACAGGAGAGAACCTTCACACGGGGGTCAAGTCTGTGCAGAATTGTCTCTGCTTGCTGGTATAGGCCTGTTTCTGCGGATGCAATCAAAGTTAGAGTCCAGAAGAAGAGACGAAAACGTTCGGGGGGCCAAAGCAGCCCCCCGAGATTCTATTATGTCTATCGTTTAAGGTTTGCAGGAAAAAAGCAACCTTTCAGGCCTTAACAATTCACACCTGCTCTTTAAGAATTCGCAGCATGCGCCGCAAGGGTTCTGCCGCCCCCCAAAGGAGCTGATCTCCGCAGGTGAACGCCGATATGTATTGCGGGCCCATCTTCATCTTGCGAACCCGGCCAACCGGAATAGCAAGGGTCCCCGACACGGCAGTAGGAGTCAGTTCACTCAAGGAGGCGGCCTTGGTATTAGGAACTAACTTGACCCAGTCGTTATCCTTGTCGATCAGGGCTTCAATCTCGGCGATAGGCAAATCCTTATTAAGACGAATCATCAGGGCCTGACTGTGACAGCGCATGGAACCTACACGGACGCAGATACCATCGATCGGAACCGGTTCGGCATAATCGAGGATCTTGTTGGTTTCGGCATACCCCTTCCACTCTTCTCGACTCTGACCATCTTCAACTTCGCGATCAATCCATGGCAGCAAGCTTCCGGCCAGCGGATATCCAAACTCTTTGGTCGGCAGGACCTCCCCGCGCAATGAATCAGTGACTTTTCGATCGATATCAAGAATGGCTGATGACGGGTTGTTCAAAAGGTCCGAAACCGAGTCTTCCAGAGCTCCCATCTGGCTCAACAGTTCACGCATATTCGGCGCTCCGGCGCCTGACGCCGCCTGGTATGTCATTGAGGAGACCCACTCCACCAGACCTGCACGAAACAGACCTCCGATCGCCATCAGCATCAGACTAACGGTACAGTTGCCGCCGATAAAATCTTTGACGCCATTACTCAGGGCTTCATCAATCACGTTGCGGTTAACCGGATCGAGGATAATGACTGCATCGGACTCCATGCGCAAAGAACTGGCAGCATCAATCCAATAACCGTCCCAACCTGCTTTACGCAGTTGTGGATGGACGGCCTTGGTATAATCGCCCCCCTGGCAGGTGATCACAACATCAAGTTTACTGAGCTCTTCGATATTATCAGCATTCTTGAGAGCACCAGCGCCCAGAGGAGCTTCCTGTCCTGCCTGCGAAGTGGAGAAAAATACCGGTTCAATACCGGCCAGATCGTTCTCTTCCTGCATGCGTTGCATAAGGACAGAACCAACCATTCCGCGCCAACCAATGATACCGACTTTCATCTTCTTGTTTCCTTATATTTGCATTTAACTTTAGCTTTTGATTTTCACGCCACGCGCCACGCCGTTCATCTACAGGTTGGCGATAATAGCATCGCCCATTTCCTTGGTATTGACCTTTTTCTCACCCTCGAGGTCCTGGAAAATATCACCCGTACGGCAGCCTTGGTTAAGAGTCTTCTCAACGGCTGCATCAACAGCGTCTGCAGCGTCAATCATGCCGAAAGAGTAGCGAAGCATCATCGAGGCAGAGAGGATCTGGGCAATCGGATTGGCAATGCCCTGACCTGCGATATCCGGAGCGCTGCCGCCGGAAGGCTCATACATACCGAACGTCCCCTCAGCAAGCGATGCCGAAGGTAGCATACCAAGAGAGCCAGTCAACATGGCGGCTTCATCAGAGATGATATCACCAAACATGTTGCCACAGAGCATAACATCAAACTGCTTCGGCCAACGCACCAGCTGCATGGCCGCATTATCAACATACATATGAGAGAGTTCTACATCTGGATATTCGCTGGCAACCCTCTCGACAACTTCGCGCCAGAGAACAGACGTTGAAAGAACATTGGCTTTATCGATGGAGCATACCTTGCTGCCGCGTTTACGGGCCGCCTGGAAGGCAACATGACTGATGCGCTCAATCTCAGCGTCAGAGTATTTCATAGTATCAAAGCCGGTACGCGCTCCGCCCTCACCTTCAATACCCTTCGGCTCAGCAAAATAGATCCCACCGGTCAGCTCGCGAACAACCAGGATGTTGAACCCCCCGGCGATAACGTCTTCTTTCAGGCTGGAAGCACCGGTTAACGCCGGAAAAATGATCGCCGGGCGCAGGTTACAGAAAAGACCAAAGATTTTACGCAGCGGCAGTAGCGCACCACGTTCCGGTTGCTCATCGGGGGGCAGGGTTTCCCATTTGGGACCGCCGACCGAACCAAACAGGATAGCATCCGAAGCTTTACAGACATCAACGGTCTTTTCAGGCAATGCTTGACCATCCTCATCGATAGCAATACCGCCGACGTTAGCAAAGGTGCGTTCGAAGGACACATTAAACTTTGACTGAACAGCATCCAGAACTTTTAAAGCTTCTGCCATGACTTCTGGACCAATACCGTCACCAGACAGCACCGCAACCTTGAATGATTTGCTCATTATGTTTCTCTCCTTAAAGCATGAATATATTTATGGTCAGTCTGTAATCTGTTAATTTTTCCGGATGCCACTATAAGAAGGGAGACCTTCTTTGTCAAACTCTTTCAAATACGCACAACACATCGCTTTTACGGCGATTCGAAACCTTCTTTGAGCTTTTTTTGTGACAATCAAGCACCCGGATCGATCTCCGAAAAAAGTTTTATTATGTTTTCTTATGTTTAATTAAAACTACTTATATGTATTTAATATATATTATACCTACTTATATTATTATATTTTCTTATAAGATTTGTTTTGTTTTTGTATGATTAGTTAT
>SBFN01000097.1 GCA_006226895.1 Deltaproteobacteria bacterium
CCCTCTTCCGGCAACTCTGGTTGCCTCGTCCAGCGGGGATGATGGGTTCTGTGAATATATGCTTCCGGGTGCGGCATCAAGCCAAAGAGCCTGCCGGATTCGTCGCAGACGCCGGCTATTGAGGCCACTGAACCGTTCGGATTCAACGGGTACTCCATAACCGGTGACTGGTAATCAGGGTCGCAGTACTTGACAACAGACAAGTGTTTTTCCTCAATCTGCTGTAACAACGCGTCGTTCTCAACAACGAACTTGCCTTCACCGTGGCGAACCGGCAGATAAACACCATTGAGACCACGGGTAAAAACACAGGGCGACTCCTGGTCAACCTTGAGGTAGCACCAGCGATCTTCAAAGCGACCGCCATCATTGAACGTTAAAGTCGCTGATTGTTTCTGGTAATCGCCACCAATAGCCGGTAGCAAGCCCATCTTGGTCATCAACTGGAAGCCGTTGCAGACACCCATAACCAATTTGCCGTCGGCAATAAAGCGCTGCAACTGATCGCTCAAAGTCTCCTCACTGCCTTTAACCGCAGCATAAGTCAACCGATTCGCTCCAGCCTTGGCGCTACCCAGGTCGTCGCCATCCAGGAAACCGCCTGCCAAGTTGAGAAAATGATAATCATCCAGCCGGGCGCGGCCGGAGATCAGTTCGGCAACATGGACAATATCAACGACTTCAGCGCCAGCCACGCGGCAAGCGTTAGCGACTTCACGTTCACAGTTGGTGCCATTACCGGAGATGACAACGGCCCGTACTTGTTTAGACATCATTACATCTCCCGCAGCGGGCTCTGCCACGCTTCCTTGAGATCATCAATAGTGCTTCGAATCAGGACTCCACCCTGAAGACCTGTAATCTTCAGATACTTATCAACAGTCACTTCACCGATGCATGCGAAAACCTGACCGGCGAAAAGCTTCTCGAATTGCTCGCTGTTGGCCTCTTTAACCGTCACTAACAGCCGGCTGGCCGACTCACTGTAGAGCACCCGATCTTCTCTCATGGCGGCATCAACTGGAACATCATGCAGGTCGGCAGAAATGCCGAAGCCACCGGCAAAAGCCGTTTCCGCAAGAGCGACTGCGAGGCCACCGTCAGAGAGGTCATGGCAGGAAGCGATCAAGCCCTCTTCCTGGGCAGCATTAAGTGTCCGATAACGCTGCATAGCGCTCTCTGCGTCAACCTTCGGGACCTTGGCCCCGACCTGGCCATGGAGAGCATAATACTCGGAGCCACCGAGCTCGTCCCGGGTTTCACCAAGAAGGTAAACCAGATCACCGGGCGACTTGGCGTCCATGGTGACCGCCTTACGCAAATCCTCGATTTTGCCGATCACGGAAAAAAGCACGGTCGGCGGAATCGAAATCTTGGTATCGCCGATCATGTAGTCATTCTTCATCGAGTCTTTACCGGAGATCAAGGGCACACCAAATGCCAGGCAGTAATCGTAGAGAGCCTGGTTGGCGCGAACAAGCTGGGCCGCCTTGTATTCGCCGTCCGGTGTTTTGGAGCTGACCACGGGGTCGCACCAGCAGAAGTTATCCAGGCCTGCCACATGTTCGATATTTCCACCAACGGACACGTAATTACGCAAACCTTCATCCACTGCGTTGGCCATCATATGGTAGGTGTCGATATCGCTGTAGCTCGGGCAGATGCCGTGGGCAACCACCACACCTTCGAAGGAGTCAAAGAGAGGTTTCACAACGGCAGCATCGGAAGGCCCATCATTGGCAACACCAACCAACGGCTTAATCACCGTTCCAGCCTGAACTTCATGGTCGTAACGACGCACAACCGATTCCTTGGAGCATATATCGAGACGGCTGAGCATGTGACGCAGGGTCGCATCCATATCAAGAGGTTGAGAGAAGCCTGGCTCCTGCAACGAAGGTGGTGTCCAGCGTGCCGGCAGCACCATCTGCGGCACACCGTCGTGAATAAACTCCATTGGCAGATAGGAGGCGGTTTCACCTTCGTAGAGACAGTGGAAATAACCGGAATCAGTAAACTGACCAAGATCGGTGATTTCAACACCCATTTCATCGGCCAGGGTTGAAAATTCTTCCAGCTTCTCAGGTGGTACAGCCATGGTCATGCGCTCCTGGGCTTCAGAGATCAGAATCTCCCAGGGTTGCAGGCCACTGTACTTAAGAGGCGCACGGTCGAGGTGCATCTCGAAGCCATTGGTAAATTCAGCCATCTCACCAACCGACGAGGAGAGACCGCCTGCGCCGTTGTCGGTGATCGCATTATAAAGACCGCGATCACGGGCAATGATCAAAAAGTCGAACATGCGACGCTGGGTGATCGGATCACCGATCTGCACGGCGGTCACAGGTGAGCCCTCGTGAAGCTCTTCCGAGGAGAAAGTCGCACCGTGAATACCGTCCTTGCCAACGCGGCCGCCTGCCATAATGATGCGGTCACCAACTTTAGCTTCTTTCTCATGACCAGGTTGGCCATTGAGGACGCGCGGCATGATCGCGCCCGTACCGCAATAGACCAACGGCTTGCCGGCAAAGCGCTCATCAAACACGAGCGAACCATTGACTGTGGGGATGCCGCTCTTGTTGCCGCCGTGCTCAACACCCTCAACAACACCTTCGAAAATCCGGCGGGGGTGAAGCAGGCGTGGAGGCAGCGGCTTATCATAAAAGGGAGAAGCAAAACAGAAGACATCGGTGTTAAACATCAGGCGAGCGCCCATGCCGGTGCCGAAGGGATCCCGGTTGCAACCGACGATACCTGTCAGAGCGCCACCGTAAGGGTCAAGGGCGCTCGGTGAGTTATGAGTTTCAACCTTGAAGACCAGGCTCCAGTCATCGTTAAATTTAATGACTCCGGCGTTATCTTTGAAAACCGAGAGACAGATATCGTCCTTGCCCCGGGCTTTGCGAACATCAGCCGTCACCTGCATGATGTAGCTCTTAAAGAGCGAGTTGATGACTTCCTGGTTGCCCTGTTCATCCTCGTACTCGATGCGTGCGGAGAAGATCTTGTGTTTGCAGTGCTCGCTCCAGGTCTGGGCCAGTGCTTCGAGTTCAACATCGGTAGGCATAGCGCCGAGGCCGACAGCCTTGCGCGAAGCGATCACATCGTCCTGACGGAAGTAGAACTGGATCGCCAGCATCTCCTCAAGGGTCAAGGCAAGCATGCCACTGCGGCTGATCTCCATAAGCGCGTCATCACTGACTTCGAGGCTGATCGGCCTGACTTCAGGTTTCGCCGTGCTGGTCACCTTGGGCACAGTCACCGCGACGCCCCTGCTGCCATCGAAATCGGCACTGGAGACAATGTCCCAACGTTGGATCAAGCCATTACCGAGGAAATCTTTGGCTATTCTCTCAGCGTCTTCAAGAGAGATAGCGCCGGAGAGGAGATACTGAACCGAGGTATAGACGCCCTCCTCCGGGGCAAAAGCTCTCCCTGTCAGGTATTGGATCGCTTCACGTGCAGTTCGCCCGACATTGTCAGTTACGCCAGGGCGATAACCAACCTCGACCAAAACGTCAAAGTCATGAGCCAGGGGCTGGTTGATTGCATAGTCCTGGATCACCGGATCACTGAACGGACCGGCGGCAGCAGCAGCAACCTCGTCATCTGAAAGTTGCGCGTCGACGGTATAAACGTCAATCGTTCGCACCGATTGCAATTCAATACCGAGGTGCTCACGAATCTCGCGCCGTACACGCTCTCCTCGAGCATCACGGACATTCTCTTTGAGACCGACTACTATTCGCCAAGCCATCTAAAACTCCTTAAGAACTAACCTGAATATATAACCACAAAGGGCACGAAACTGAGCCAAGACCTTTAAAGACAATTTTAAGCCATGATGAATCATTGCCGCCAAACTCTACATCAGGCCCGAAAAACACGGTTGAAACAAAACACAGACGACACAATGTCCATGTGCTCTCAGTGGCTAAAAACCTGATCCAGCTCAAACTCTGGATAAAACCGCTATGCGGCCCAGTGCACCGGCAGATGCTGTTTGCCGAGAAAAACCTGAGGCTCGCAAATATTTTGTTTCTCCAGGACCTCTTTCACAACCTCTACGGCGAGATCCGGACGATTATTGGTTTCACTCAGATGCCCCAGGAAAACCGTCTCAAGACCGCTCCAGAGGAGACCCTGCAACAAATTGCCAGCGGCGTTATTGGAGAGATGGCCGTGGTTACTACGCACACGTTGCTTCAACTTCCAAGGGTAAGGTCCGTCGCGCAAAAGTTCTTCGTCGTGGTTGGTTTCAAGGACCAGGGCGCGGCAATCCTGCAGGCACTCAGTCACCAGGCGCGTCACAATCCCAAGGTCCGTGGCCACACCCACTTTGCCAAACTCACCGTCCAGCGTAAAGCCAACCGGAGCCAGACAATCGTGCGTGACCGCAAAAGGCCTAATCGTCATGTCCTGGATCGTAAACTCCTCGCCATCAACAAACTCCTGAACACATTCAGGCTTGCCAACGTCCGGCAATTTCCTGGCCAGATCTGATTGCAGATAAACCGGCAGGTCAAGTTGACGGACCAGGGGACCGAGACCGCGCACATGGTCGCCATGTTCATGAGTTATCAGCAGAGCGTCGAGGCTCTCGGCTTCGACACCTACGGAATCAAGACGTTTGCGCAACTCTCGAGCCGAAAGCCCGGCGTCTATCAAAAGCCTTGTTTTGCCGCTTTCTACAAGGATCGAGTTGCCTTTACTGCCACTGGCGAGAAGGCAGATTTTCATAGTTCACCTTCTGCCTTGAAGCGTTGAGTTTGATGACGGCCAAAGATTGTTTTTGTGGGCGGATACATAACGCAAGAAAGCCAATGATGCAAGTGGGAATATTCTAAGCATTCGGGTCTATCGCAGGAAGCAGGACATAGAAAGTACTCCCGGGCATTCTATCCGGGTCGTGGCCCGGGCTCTCCACCCAAACGGCCCCGCCGTGAAGATCAACGATTCCCTTCACTATGCTGAGGCCCAGACCTGCGCCACGGCTCTGAAATGCCACCTTGCCCGACGAGTGTTCTGCCACATCGCCAACTTCGTGAAATTTATCGAAGATGGCGTCCTGCTCCGTTTCGGCAATACCAATACCCTTATCGCAGATAGAAATCTCAACGTATGGGACTTGTCCGTTGCTAAGGTTGCAGGCGCCGTCAATGCCGCCGGAAGCGAACTTCTCAGGTTTGCGAGGGGTATGGACAAGCTTGGTCTGGATAATAATAGTGCCCCTGTCGGGCGAAAACTTGATGGCATTACCCAGAATATTGCCAAGAGCCTGGATCATACGATCAACGTCGCACCTGACCGGGGGCAAGTCACTTGACAGTTCCAGCTTAAGATTTTGCTCGCGTTGCTCGATATGGGCTTCAGCCTTATCAACAGCACGTTGCACCAGGATATTGACGTCAACGTCCTGGCTGATGAGGTCAATGGTGTGGCCGTCAATCAGGGAGACATCAACCATATCTCTGACGATTTCGGAGAGTCGGTCACTTGCACTGGAGATATGACGAATCAGCCCGAGAGTGTCTTCATCAAAAGGCTCTTCACGTTCTGAGAGCAAGAGCTCTACATAGCCCATAATAATCGTCAGAGGGGTCTTCAGTTCGTGGGAGGCCAAACCGAGGAAGGAGTTTTTCATCTGGTTGAGGCGTTCCATCTCAGTGGCTGTGCGCTCGAGATTCTGCCTGATCGCCTCCTCTTTCGTCGCATCATGGATAACGATCTGAATCAGACGATTGGACTTGCTTACAACAACGGAGTTGGTCGCTTTCCCCAAAATGAAGCTTTGATCCGAAGACCTCCAGAAACGGAGGTTCGACTCCGTCGATTTGAGGGGTTGAGCTAACCGATGATTCTCGAACTGTTCTTCAAGATTATGGCATTTGATCGACTCAAGGAACGAAAAGTAGTTGGTATTTTCCATGAGTGCCTTGGGCTGACCAAAGAAGACCTCGGCAGCTTTATTGGCAATAACCAGGTTGTCACCTTCATCGCAAACGAGGATGGCATCGCTGGCGTCATCGAGTAGCGAACGATACATCTCGCGGCTGCGCCCCAGTTCAGAGCTGATATTTGCCAACTGTTCATAAGATGTTTTCAACTCGAGGTTGGTCGATTCCAGCTCCTGATAGTTGCGGCTCAACTCTTCGTCACGTTCCTGAAGAGACTTGGCCAAACCGGTCATCGTATTGCCCAACATGTCCAACTCACGAGTATTCAGTTGAGGAGCCCTGGTCTCGAATCTGCCGTCGGCCAGCTCTTCAGCCATTCCGCAAAGGCGACGGATCGGCAGAAGCAGATCGTAACGTATAAAAATTACAATCATGGCAAAAGCCGCTATAAAGGCAGCGATCAGGACAAGGACCGTAGAAACAAGATGATCGATAACCAGCTGATTGAGAATCTTGTCCTGGAAGCCGATTCGGGCGCGGCCAACGACCTTGTCGTCATAGTCGTAGAGGAGAGTGGCATGATCATAGATCTTGCCCATGGTTTTCGACTCGAGGATTGAGACCTCGGGAGAGAGGCTGCCAACATATATGACGTCGGCGGTCTGTGGGTGTTCCCGGTTGTGATAAAGAATGGTTCCGGAGTAGTCTTCAATGAGACAATAGCTGATCTCATGATCGTTGTTAACGATCTCCTGGCAACGCTCGGAAACACCGTCGATCTCATCGAGGGGAAGACCCAGAAGAACGACGGCCTCGACCTGATTTTTCAAGGCGACAGAAAAGGTTTGTGCGCGTTGCAGAATGCCGTCACGATAACTACGCCGGAAACTTTCGACATTGAAGCCGGTATTCACAGCGATAGTGAGGGTCAGCGCCAGCAGGCTGAAGATCAGGATGCGTCTTTCCAGAGATTTTTTCATGTCTTTGTGGGAGGGCCCCCGAGCATCCATAAAATGATGGGAAAACAGGGCTTTGATGTGATGATTGGTTTACACATAAAAGCCAGTCGTTTTTTTAACATAAAGCGGCCTATCAGAGCAACCGAGATTGTTCTTAAAACGATTAAAAACGGTTGACCATCAGCAGGCGATTCGTTATCATCCCTGCGTCTAAAATATTTCTGCCTGAACGGCTCTCCGTCAGGCATCTTTCTTTTCTTAACACCATCATCGGGAGGACGAGTATATGTCGGTAAAAGTAGCCATTAACGGTTTCGGCCGCATCGGTCGGAACGTATTTCGTGCGGCACAAAGCTCATCAGAATTTGAGATCGTTGCAATCAACGACCTCACCAATCCACAGACCCTCGCTCACCTGCTTAAATACGACTCGATTCACGGCGTCCTCTCTGCCGATGTATCCGCTACGGATGACAGCATCCAATGTGGCGGCAAGTCAATCAAGGTTTTCAGTGAACGTGATCCTGCAGCCCTGCCATGGAAAGAGCTTGGTGTCGATATCGTTATCGAGTCGACCGGTTTCTTCACCAACGGCAAGGACGCCGGCAAGCACATTCAAGCCGGAGCACGTAAGGTTATCATCAGCGCACCGGGCAAAGAAGTTGATCTGACCGTCTGCATGGGCGTTAACGACAACCTGTACGATGCCGCTCAGCACAACATCGTCTCGAACGCCTCCTGCACCACCAACTGCCTGGCCCCCGTCGCCAAGGTCATCATGGAGAACTTCGGTATCGTTAAAGGCCTGATGACTACAGTTCATGCCTACACCAACGACCAGAGCATCCTCGACCTGCCACATAGCGACATGCGTCGCGCCCGTGCCGCAGCCCTGTCGATGATCCCTACAACCACCGGTGCTGCGAAAGCCGTTGCCCTGGTTCTACCAGAATTGAAAGGCAAGCTCGACGGCCTGGCGGTACGCGTACCGACCCCGAATGTCTCCCTTGTAGACCTGGTCGTTGAAACCGAGAAGGCAACCAGCGTCGAAGAAGTCAACGCTTCCTTGCAAGCGGCTGCCAACGGTCCGCTGAAAGGTATCCTCGACTACTGCACCGAGCCCCTGGTTTCCTGCGACTTCAACGGCAACCCGGCATCCTCGTCTGTCGACGCAGCAACCACCAGCGTCATCGGCGGCACCATGATCAAGGTCATGAGCTGGTACGACAACGAATGGGGTTACTCGAACCGTATCGTCGACCTGGTTAAACTTATGGCTAAAGCCTAAACGGATACATCAAGGGCAGGTTTCTAACCTGCCCTGTTTTTTTAACGCAATGGCCCATGAAAATCCGACAAAAAAACGCAAAACGTAATTCGTTCATCTTAACCGGCTTATTTTACTTTGCGTTCCCTCTTCAAACCTTTGCGCTTTTGCATTAGACCTGTTCTGCTCTTGACCAGGTTGCACAGATAAGAAACCTCACCGATTTCAGTAAGGCGAACAGATGTTAAACAAGATCTCTATTAAAGATATCGATTTTCAAGGTAAGCGGGTTTTCTGTCGGGTCGACTTTAACGTGCCACTCGACGACAAAAACCAGGTCACCGATGATACTCGCATCAATGCATCGATGCCGACGATCCGTCACATCATCAACAACGGCGGCCGCCTGATTCTTGCGTCACACCTTGGTCGGCCCAAGAACGGTCCCGAAGCCAAGTTCAGCCTCGCCTCCGTCGCTCCCTGTCTCTCACAGTATCTCGGCACCTCGGTAAGAATGGCCCCGGATTGCGTTGGCCCGGATGTGAAGCGGATGGTCGACCAGATGAATGACGGCGATGTGCTTTTACTGGAGAACGTTCGCTTCCATGCTGGCGAAACTAAAAACGACCCCGAGTTTGCCAAAGCATTGGCGGCAAACGCTGACATCTACGTTAACAATGCCTTCGGCACAGCTCACCGCGCCCACGCATCGACGGAAGGCGTCACCAAGTACCTGCAGCCTTCGGCCGCCGGCTTCCTGCTCGAGAAAGAGATCAAGTACCTGGGCCTGGCTCTTGCCTACCCTGACCACCCGTTTGTTGCTGTTATCGGCGGCGCCAAGGTCAGCGACAAGATTGCTGTCATTGAGAACCTGCTGGACAAAGTCGACACACTGATCATCGGTGGCGGTATGGCTTATACGTTTCTGCAGGCCAAAGATCGTCCTACCGGGAAATCACTCGTTGAGACCGACAAAATCAGCCTGGCAAAAGAACTGATTCAGAAAGCCGCAGAGAAGGGTGTCAA
>SBFN01000207.1 GCA_006226895.1 Deltaproteobacteria bacterium
TATGGAGAGGCTTCGTTCCGTAGTACGGACCCTCAACAGAAGGCCCGGTTCTTTACTGAGCATGAAGGGAAGTGGCGTGTTAAAGACGAGGTCCGGAGCCTGGTCTCAATCAGTCATCTAAATCTCTTTGATTCGTCACGGATTGCCCTTTTGGGTAAGATGGATCTTATCTTCTGCCGGAACGTTATTATCTACTTTGATCAGGCCGGTAAGAAGAGTGTCATTGAAAACTTTTTTCAACGTCTTGTCCCTGATGGCTTCCTGCTGTTGGGGCATTCAGAATCCTTAATCAATCTCAGCACCTCTTTTCAACTGCGACATTTTCAGCATGACATGGTTTATCAGAAGCCTCTGACCTCTATTCAAAGTGGCGGGGGATTGTTATGACCTCCGCTAAAGTCAGAGTACTGGTTATCGACGATTCGGCATTTAATCGTCGCAGCATTGTGAAGATGCTCGAATCGCTACCTAATGTTGAAGTCATCGGCTACGCCTGCGATGGTGAGGATGGTCTGCGCAAGGTGATTGATCTGCGCCCTGATTTGATCACCCTTGATCTCGAAATGCCTCGTTACACTGCTGCGTATTGTTATGCAGAAACAGCCCACGCCGATCATCGTAGTCTCCTCGCGTTCTGATGATGGTAATGTTTTTAAGGCCCTTGAGCTTGGTGCCGTTGAATTTGTTCCCAAGCCTTCTTCGAAGGTATCGCCCATCCTGATGGATATTCGCGAGGAGCTCCTGGAAAAAGTTCGTGAAGTGACGTCTGCTAATCTCAGCAATGTTATGGCCCACGGTAATGCCGCCAGTCAGCTGAAGCGCGTACCCGCCCCCACACGCCAACCACGGCAGGACGTTGTCTCTGATGAGGTCGCACAGGATTACCGAATGGTTGTTATCGGTTCGTCGACTGGCGGACCGCCGGCCCTGCAGAACATCTTTTCTGCGATCACCGATGAAATCCCCGTGGCCTTTGCCGTTGCTCAACATATGCCGCCAGGTTTTACGCGTGCTTTCGCTGAACGACTGAACCGCTTCTGTGTGTTGTCTATAAAGGAAGCTGAGAATGGTGACATTGTCCGGCCAGGGCAGGTTCTGATTGCGCCCGGTGGAAAGAATCTTGAGCTGTTTCAAAAGGGATCCAATGTCATTGCCAAAGTTTCTGATCCTAAGGGCCATCAGCGATATCTGCCATCTGTAGACACCCTTTTTTCGAGCGCCGCATCTATTTACGAGAAGCGATTGCTCGGAGTGGTCCTGACCGGCATGGGCAACGATGGCCGTATGGGCGTTCACACCATCAACAGTCATGGTGGCCGTGTGCTTGCTGAAGCCGAAGAAAGTTGTGTTGTTTTCGGTATGCCGAAGGAGGCAATCGCAACCGGGTTAGTTGACCGAATCGTTCCTCTCCCCCTGGTATGCAGAGAAATCCTTAAAGAGTGCGGTTACGACAGATGATCTGAAATACAGTGTTTATGCGCCATGATAGCATTATTAACGCTGGATATTTTTACGCAGGATTGTTATTATTCCGTGATTTTGGTTGGGCATAACAGACGAGGAGCTTGTGCATGAGTCATCATGACGAAGAAAATGACGCCGCAGGGCGTGCAGATGAATTTCTGCAGGTTTTCAAAAAAGGAGCCGAGTTCACTCAGGACCTTCTGAAGGAGAACGAACGTCTTCGCTTTCGCGTTGTCAAACTGGAGGAAACCCTCAAGGACAAGGGCCATGAAATTGTTGCTGATGGACCGGAAGCTCTGGAGCTGAAAAAGAAAATATTAGAACTTGAGCAGGAAAAGGAAGAGATCCTGGGCCAGATCAAGGTGGTCGAGGAGGAGAATCAGAATTTTGCAAATCGTTACGTTGAGATTGAAGAAGAGAACAATATGCTTGCCAATCTCTACATCGCTTCCTACCAATTGCATTCAACCCTCGATTTCAAAGAAGTTCTTAAAATTATACAAGAAATTGTCATTAACCTGATCGGCGCCGAAGAATTTGGTGTGCTTCTGCTTGATGAGAAGACAAATCTTCTTGAGCCTGTGGCCAGCGAGGGGATCGAAACCTCGGCCATGCCTTCCATATCCGTAGGTTCTGGTATTATCGGTGAGTCTGTCGGTTCTGGCGAAAACTATTTTATTGAGTCGATGCAAGGTTATGAGCGTGATCTCCACAAGCCTATTGTTTGTATCCCTCTTAAAATAAAGGAACATGTCATTGGTGTGATTGCCATCTACAAGCTGTTTGAGCAGAAGGATGAGTTTACCAATGTGGACTATGAACTTTTCACCCTGTTGGCCGGACATGCCGCCACGGCAGTTTTCTCGTCTCGGATGTATTCCGATTCAGAGAGAAAATTGTCGACTATCCAGGGTTTTATCGATTTGTTGACCAAGTAGACGGGAGAGATTCTATGACTGGCTATAAAGTTCTTGTTGTTGAAGACTCGCCCACAATGCGGCAGTTGATAGTGTTCGCGCTGAAACGAATTCGTGGTTTCCAGATCGTTGAAGCCAATGACGGTGTGGATGGCCTTAAAAAACTGAGTGCGGAAAAATTTGACCTTATCCTGACAGACATCAACATGCCTATTATGGATGGCCTGAAGCTTGTCAGTATGGTTCGCAACGATCCAAACTACAAAGAGACCCCTATTATCGTCATCACCACGGAAGGGGCGACGGAAGATCGTGAAAGAGCTTTGGCCCTGGGTGCCAATGAATATATCACCAAGCCGATCCAGACCATGAAGATCCTGGAAACGGTAAAAAAATTAATGAGTGTTTGAACCTCATCTAACCTGTAAAATCGGAGGCTGGTTTGTCAAAAGAAGAAGCAATTGAAGTTGAAGGTAGTGTTATCGAGCCCTTGCCAAACGCGATGTTCAAGGTCGAGCTTGATAACGGGCATGTTGTCCTGGCACATATTTCCGGAAAAATGCGTAAATATTACATCCGTATCCTGCCCGGTGATCGTGTAACAGTGGAACTTTCGCCCTACGACCTCAGCCGTGGTCGCATCACCTATCGCGCCAAATAATTCCTTTGAATGACGGCCGCAGCCGTTGTTCAGGATGATGGCCGATCCTTTGCCCATGATAACAGCCGGCTTACGCCGGTTTTCATGTTTAGGGTCGTGAACATGGGTGAAGTGCCGCTCACGACTAGTCTAAAGCTCCCCCTATGGAGGCAGTATGCAGGAACGTTACAACCCCTTGGATTTAGAGATCGCCTGGCAGAAGCAGTGGGCAGAAACCAAGCCCTGGGCCGTGTCCGAGGATGACAGTAAACCGAAATATTATCTGCTGGAAATGTTCCCTTATCCCTCCGGTCGTATTCATATGGGGCACGTACGCAATTACTCGATCGGTGATGTTGTTGCCCGTTTCAAGCGTTTGCAGGGTTATAACGTACTGCACCCGATGGGTTGGGATGCTTTTGGTATGCCTGCTGAAAATGCGGCTATCCAGCATGGAACGCATCCTGCGAAGTGGACCCGGGAGAATATCGCCAACATGCGCACCCAGCTCAAGCGCATGGGACTTTCCTATGACTGGGATCGGGAGTTGGCGACCTGCGAGCCTGACTATTATCGTTGGGAGCAGCTGATCTTCCTGAAGATGATGGAGAAGGGGCTGGCGTACAAGAAAAGTGCCGCTGTCAACTGGTGCCCGGAATGCGAGACGGTGCTCGCCAATGAGCAGGTAGAGGAAGAATGTTGCTGGCGCTGCGAGAATAAGGTTGAAGAGAAGGAGCTGGATCAGTGGTTCTTCCGCATCACCAACTACGCTGAAGAGCTTCTTGAATGTACCCAGAGTATGCCTGGATGGCCTGATTCAGTCTTGACCATGCAGCGCAACTGGATCGGCAAGAGCACCGGTTGTGAGATCGACTTTACCGTTGAGGGTCAAGACCATGCCGTACGGGTCTTTACGACCCGCCCCGATACGCTCTTTGGTGCAACGTTTATGAGCCTTGCCCCGGAGCATCCTCTCGCTCAGGAGTTAACGGCCGAAGACCGGCGTCAGGATGTTGAAGCTTTCATCAAGAAGGTGCAGGGTGTCGAGCAGACACAACGAACCAGCGATGATTATGAAAAAGAGGGTGTCTTCACCGGGTCTTACTGCATTAACCCTGTAAATGGCGCAAAGATGCCGATCTTTCTGGCAAATTTTGTTTTGATGGGGTATGGCACGGGGGCTGTTATGGCGGTGCCGACTCACGATCAGCGTGATTTCGATTTTGCCCGCAAGTATGACCTGCCGATGCAGGTTGTAATTCAGCCCGAAGGTGAAGTGCTCGAGCCTGCTTCGATGGAGGCTGCCTGGGAAGGGCCTGGCACGATGGTCAACTCGGGCCAGTTTGACGGACTTGATAATCAAACGGGTAAAGAGAAAGTTTCTGATTACCTGGAATCACAAGAGCTGGGCCAGAAATCGGTGAATTATCGGATTCGCGATTGGCTGGTTTCCAGACAGCGCTATTGGGGCACGCCGATACCGGTGATTTACTGCGACAGTTGTGGCGCCGTTCCGGTTCCCGAACAGGACCTGCCGGTCACCTTGCCCACTGATATTGAGTTCTCCGGCGAGGGCGGCAGCCCCCTGGCAAAGCTTGATTCCTTCGTCAACGCCCCCTGTCCGAAATGCGCAGCCCCTGCAAAACGTGAAACGGATACTTTTGACACCTTTGTTGAAAGTTCCTGGTATTTCCTGCGTTATGCCAGTCCTCATAGTGAAAGCTCGCCCGTCGACAAGGCTGCCGTTGATTACTGGCTTCCTGCTGATCAGTATATTGGTGGCGTGGAGCATGCAGTCATGCACCTTCTCTATGCACGTTTCTGGACCAAGGTCATGCGTGATCTCGGCATGGTGTCCATTGACGAGCCTTTCGAGAATCTGCTCACCCAGGGCATGGTCTGTAAGGAAACGACCTCCTGCCCAGAACATGGCTGGCTCTATCCCGAAGAGATAGAAAACGGTTGCTGCTCGCGTTGCAAAGTGGAGGTTGTGGCCGGACGCAATGAGAAGATGAGCAAGTCGAAAAAGAATGTTATCGACCCCGATGGTTTGATTAACCGCTACGGGGCAGATACGGCAAGACTCTTCACCCTGTTTGCTTCTCCTCCCGAGAAAGATCTCGAGTGGAACGAGCAGGGGGTGGAAGGTTGTTTCCGCTTCCTCAATCGTGTCTGGCGTCTGGTCAGTGAGAACCTGTCCATTATCGATGGCGCAGGCACCCTGGATGTCGAAAAACTGCAACCTTCGGCGAAAGATTTGCGTCGCCAGGTGCATCGCACGATTAAAAAAGTAACCGAGGATGTTGACGGCAGCTTCCATTTTAATACTGCGATAGCTGCAGTTATGGAGCTGGTGAATGGCATTACGGCCTTTGCAGAGAAAGAGGCTTCACCGGAGGTACTGCGTGAGGCGGTCGAAACGGTGGTTCGATTGTTGTCACCCTTCGTGCCGCATATTTGTGAGGAGCTGTGGAAGCACCTTGGCTATGAGGACTCCCTTGAGACGTTCGGTTGGCCGGTCTGGGATGAGAAGGCTCTGGTTGCTGAAACGCTTCTGATTGTGGTTCAGGTCAACGGTAAAGTTCGCGGTAAGGTCACTGTTCCCGTTGACGCCGCTAAAGAGGCTGTTGAGAGCGCTGCTTTGGCTGATCCTAATGTTGCCCGTTTCCTGGAGGGTAAAACCCTTCGCAAGGTGATCGTTGTGCCTGGCCGCCTTGTTAACGTCGTCGCAGGATAAAGCTTATGCGTTTAATGGCAATCTTCTTCGTTCTGGTTATTGCAGGATGCGGTTATCATGTCCCTGGGTCTTCCGATACCTGGGTCGGTGGTGATGCTCGTACTCTCTACGTTCAGCTTTTCGATAATCAGACAGTCGAGCCTTATCTTGAAAACTATATGACCGACGCGTTGATAGCAGAGCTATCCAAATCACGGT
>SBFN01000009.1 GCA_006226895.1 Deltaproteobacteria bacterium
ATGAGATCTGCGGTCAAAAATATGCAGAGGCGGGTGTCACATGCCGCTACTTAGACTGGTTTTTATTTTTTTGATGTCCCTTTCTACAGCCATGGCATCTGAAAACATGCTCCAGCAAGCGGTTAAACAATTTCAAGCAATAACTGGTTATTCCACAACGATGCGATCCTATGGGAATGCGGAACAGATCATCAACTACCGCTACCAAAAGCCGGGATATGTTCGCATGGATTTTGTCACGCCCCACAAAGGCGCTGCGCTTGTCTATCGGCCGGACACCGGTAAAGTGCAATTGCGCCCCTTCGGATTCATCAAACCACTGACTCTCACCATGGAGCCCACATCAAAGCTGGTACGTAGTCCTTCCGGACATCGGGTTGATGAATCCGATATCGGTGTTTTGCTGAAAAAGGCACAGGAACTTGCTCAGCAGGGCTCCCTGGAAGTCCTCCGGGAGGAAACCATACAACAAACCACCACGGTTGTTCTGGAAATCACCGGAGAAGAAAACGTCCTTGTGGATGGGGTTCACCGCTACTTGTTATGGATGGATAAAAAACTGAAACTCCCCAGGATTGTGGAGTCGTATAACAATGAGGATCAATTGATTGAAGGGCTCTCCCTGGAGGACTTGACCCTTAACCCGGAGTTTGCAGAAATTTTTCTTCTTTAGTCATTTGATCCCAGTTTTCTCACAAATCACGACTTGTGAAACGAAAATCGACTTATTTATTGATAGCGCTATTTGAAAAGCTCTTTAATCCGCAAATTGAAGGCCGCCTGGAGATGATCCAGGTGGCTTTTCCTGTTAATAGAGTTTCGCCTGGTTCGCAGCAAGTGGCATCCATTCCACAAAACTTGCCTTTTATCTGGTCGTTGATTATGGCGTCGTCGCCTGTCCCTTACCGGAACTCTTTGATGAAGTTCCGACGCTGGGGTTGCTGGGGTTCGCTCCCCAACATCACCAGCTCACAATCCGGTTCAAGGACCATCGAGGCTGTTGCCGGGACAACTTCGCCACTGGGAAGACGCAGAGCCAGCACATTGAGACCGGTCCGCACCCGGATCTCGCTGGTTGCGAGAGTCCGTTCGGCCAGGATCGCTGGCACGGGGACATAAAAGAGGTCGAAGCCTTCACCCAGGATCACTGACTCTCGACTCTGCAGCATCGACATAACCCCTTCGGCTCCCAGGGAAGAGTAACTCAGCACAAAGTCGGCCCCAGCCCGGTGGATCGCTTCAATGTTACGCTCGTGAGTGATACGACTGATCACCCGAAGATCCGGATTCAGGCGACGGCAGTACACCGCCAGGTAGATGTTCATGGCATCATCATTCGTGGTGAGCAAAACGCTGGGGGCATCAGCCAAGCCCGAACTCATGAGGAGTTCCAGATCAGCCGCGTCGCCGATGAACAACTGATCGGCAACTCCCTCGAGAGAGCTCCGCAGGCCCTCGTCGCGTTCGATCATGTGAACGGTCACGCCACGATTCCGGAGGGCCTGGGTGGTGGCACAGCCCACCTTGCCACCACCGATCACGAGCACCGGGTTGAAGTTAGTGTTGTAAATCACCAGATAGGTATCGAGATGGGTGATCTGATCTTCAGTCCCCATCACAACGGGAAAACTCCCGTCGGCAAGGATCGTGTCGGGCGTGACCGGGACCAGTCGCCCCCGCTCCCACACCGCCACCACGTCCATCCCTAAGGTATCCCTCAACTGCATTTCCCGCAGGGAACGGCCGACCAGCGGGGTATTATGGACCGGGAACTCCGCGATCAGAAGGTCGCCTAACCGCCCGACCACGTTGCAGTGAAGGTGGCCGGCGTTGACACGGTTGGCGAGGTGCTCCCCCAGTTGGAGCTTGAGTGGAATAACGTGATTGCTGCCACTCAACTCCAGTATGTCGATGGACTGCTCGTGCTCCGCCAGCGCAGCGATAGGCACCTGTGGCGAGATATCCCGGATCGTCAGGGTGATGTTGGTGTTGATCGTGTCGGCGCAGTTGGCGAACACCAGCCGGGCTTTCGCCACCTCCAGCAACTCGTAGGTGTCCCGGTCCTCCACTCCTCCGGTCACAACTGGCATGCCGTCGATGTGCAGTTGCACGGCTTTGACCGGGTCCGGTTCAATCACGAAGTGGGGGATGCCGTGGAGTTTCAGACGTGCCAGCAACGCCGTGGCCAGACTGTCGAGGCCACACAGAATGACATGGCCTTGGGTGCCGGGGGGGACTGCCCTGGGAGCATGAAACCGCATTCGGGACTCCATCCAGGGTGCGTAGAAGAACCTGATGAATACGAACGGCAGCACGATCAGAAGCAGCACAACGCCGGACAGGAGAACCACGATACTGAATAAACGACCCAGATCACTGTGGAAGGTGATGTCGCCGAACCCAAGGGTGGTCATGACTGTGAGAGCCCAGTAAACACCCGTGACCCAGGAGTGCTCCTGCCCTTCGACATGGTACATGATCAGGCGGAAACCGGCGGCAAAGAGTGCCACGGTCACTACCAGCAGAAGCGAATAGCTTGCCAGGGCCCGGATGTTGGGGCGTTTACGATTCGGGCCCTGGAAAGACAAAAACAAGCTTGTGAAAAATTTCATCTGCATCCCTGCAAAGACGGGTCACTCTTGAGAAATAGACTTATTGTCTTTCGATCATAATCTCTACTCGGAAAAGCATATCCCCGTTATTAAGACGCCTCCCGAGTTATTCTCGCTTCAATCTCTGGCAGGCCCCCCGAAAAAAGCCTGCCGCCACCTAAAGATAACATAATTGCAACTATTCTCTGCGTGGAAATTGACGACGACTCTAGACACCTCCGGGGCCTTTTCCTTCTCTCCATAACCCGGGTGAGTTAAGGGAAGCCACCCACGGCTGGAAAGTTGAGTACAACGAAGAACGGCCTTATGAATCATTGGGAGACCTGAGGCCTGCCGAATCTATTGGAAACTCTACTTTAGAACTGTCACCTTGACAGGGAAGCTTACGGTTTCAGTAAATATGCAATCCTACGGACAGCTGGTATATTTTGATTTAGAACCGTGTAGCGTCAACGTGTGAGGCGGTCATGTTTAACCTTCACAACAGGACATTTCTGGCGATCGTCATTGTCTTGCTGGTGCTGGCAGGTTGCACCCCTGCGGTACAGACGACTCCTATGGCAATCGATAAGGGCCGCTATGAACCAGCCGTCGAGCACTACCCGGCGAGTGTCGGTGTCTACTTCCCGGATGATTTTTTCGATAATAACTTCTACCACGAGACCAACGACGGGCACGAGCATACCTTCCACAATAATCCCGCGGACGCGACACGGCAGGCGCTTACCCTGGCTTTTGAAACGACTTTTGCACAGGTCCGTTACCTTGATACCCTGCAGGAAGGTCTCGACGCAGCGGATCTCGCATTCGTTATCGTCCCTAATATTGTCTCGATGGTGGCAGATCTCGCTCCGGAAGTGATTGCCGTTATGGTGGCCTATCAATTTGACTTCTTTGCTGAGAGCGGACATTTCCACTCATGGCGCATCTCCGGGATAGACTCTGTAAACAGGCCGCAAATGCAGAGCGCACAAACGATACAAACGATCAACGGACCCGTCATCCGGGAGTCTCGGCCACGAGCCATTTCCCCTGAAAAATTCGATGCAGTGGCTAAAAGGGCGGTCTGGGATGCCATCTCGGTCCTGCTGACCGAATTTGATCAACAAAGACCCTTGACGGACATGCTTCCGGCCCCTGCGGTAAAAGGCAAGGCCATTGAGCTCTCCTCACAGCTAACCACAGGTCAAGTCACATTGGCTATGGTCGGGCCAATTTTCGACCAGGCCCAGGTCCAAGAAAAGCAGCGCCTTGAGGCATGCCTGATCGAAGAAATCAACGATAACGGTCTGTCCTTGCAGACCGTGCCGCAGAACGACTTGCGAGATCAATTGTATCCGTGGTTTTCCCGCAACAACTACCCTCGGCACTTGAATGAGTTGGAACTTATTATCCAGGAGCCTGCCGTCAAGGAACGCTTGCAAGGGATGGGTGTCCAGTATGTTTTGAAATGGGACGGAGAGACAACTCTCTCAGCGAGCGAGGGGCAGCTCTATATGACTCCCTACGGTATTCTCGGTTACGAAAGCGCAGACAAGACGTCGGTGGTCAGGGCCGATCTGCTCGCAGTTGAGGATGGCAGGGTTGTGACTTCTTT
>SBFN01000140.1 GCA_006226895.1 Deltaproteobacteria bacterium
ATGATTCTGCTCTCTAACGCAAACAAGACGCTGGCCAAAATTTTATTCTGGGGAAAAATAATAAGACAGCGTAAACAGCTGCGTAAAATGGATGACTATCTGCTGAAAGACATAGGTGTAAGTCGTGTAGAAGCAGATCGTGAAGCGAATCGCAAGTTTTGGGATCACTCACCAGTGGTCGATGAATCTCTCCAAAGACGAACAGATACGACTTTAGCCATATCATCTTCTAAGAAAAACACAGCTTCAAACCTTCTATTCCACAAAGCTCAGGAATAAGCCGTTATAAAAGTTTTGGTCATGAAAGATTTAGCAATGTTTGATACGTACTGAACGAGTCATGACCCTTTATTCTTTATCCTCTCACATTGCTTTGGAAGCTTCAGGTTCACCCAAACGCAAAATTCTTGCTAACTCTGCATTAAATGAAAGGCCACCAGAGATCGCGTCCTGGTGGCCAAAATTTTGTCATCTTGAATGCCGATGTCAATAATAAGCGGTTTTCTTCTCGGAAGTCGTGACCTGTGGGATACGTCACTAAATAGCTAAACGAGTAACACCCTATTGCTCTAGAGAAACAATCCTTACTTCTTGCACCTTATTCAAATATAGACTCCGACTGATTAAAGTTAAGTGAAAGACCTCTTCAGTAGATGACATGTTTAAGGCATGGAAAACTCGATTCCCTCTGCAGTCCTGCCTCCAGCCTCCCCTCGTTTTTGTCCTTGGCTGATTGTTATGGTTTTCGCGCAACACGTCTTGCGTTCAACGTCCCATTATTTAGCCAGTGTCGGGCCACGTTCAAGAACCCGTTCGATGACGACTGCCGAGAGATGCAGATCGTAGAGGGCCTTGATCCGCTCGTTGCGGGCGCGAGTCAGAAATTCCTGGGCATCCAGCAGGTCGACGGTGGTTGCGATGTTGGCCCTATAGCGGTTGTCGTTGACGCGGTAGTTCTCTTCGGCTTGAAGCTCTGCTGTTTCAGCTGTGGCCAGGTTTCTTTCGGAGACGCGGAAGGCTTCGAGGGCCGTCTGCAGTTGCAGGGTCAACTCATCTTCAGTTGCCTTGACCTCCTTTTGCCTGGCGCGGATCTCGTGCTCACGTCCGACCAATTCATAACGGGTGTCAAAGCCGCTGAAAAGTGTCCAGGATGCTTGCAGAATAGCTTTTGATTCGCTGTCGTAATCATTGTCGCTGGTTTGTGGCAAACCATGATTGCCGAATCTGTCGTAGCTTAAGACCAGGTCGACTTCTGGAAGAAGGTCGCCTCGTACAGCTTTCCTGCCGGCCTTCTGAGCATCAAGCAGGCTATACAGGAATTTCAGCTCGCTGCGTCTGGCGAACATCTCATGGCTCAGCTCTTCTTCTGGTTCCGGCTCTACAGGCCCCACGGTGAGGTCTGAAAGGGTCTCCTTCTCATCAAGGGGGCGGCCCATGGTCCTCGCCAGGGTTTTTCGGGCAATGCCGAAGCGGCCCTTGGCTACCTCCAGGACTTGTTGTGCAGTAGCCATCTCCACGTCGACGCGCAACAGGTCATTGCGTGCAAGCAACCCCTGGTCCAGCCGCAATTGTGTTTCGTTGCGCTGTTTCTCGAGCAACTCAACGCTCTTGCTTTCTGTCTCTACCGTACGTTTGGTACGAAGAACTCCAATATAGGCCTCTTTGACCTCAAGAATGACGTCCGCAACGATGCTCTGGTATTTGTAGTTTGCTGCCGAGGCCAGGTGTTTGGCCTCCTGTAAACTGAACCAGTCGCTGCCGCCATTGAACAGATTGTAGCTGGCGCTGGTTTCGGCCAGGCTCAGCTCCTGGCTGTCTAAGGACGGATCCCGATCTCCCCTCCAGTAGCTGTAGTTTGCGTCAATCTGTGGCCAGAAGGGCGCTTCAGCTTGATCGGAGCGGGCGACTGCTGCACTCTCGAGTTCGAAAAATTGTTGTATCTGCGGATTATGCTGCAAGGCATCGTTGACAGCCTGGTCAATGGTGAGTGCTTGTACCGGATTCGGGTTTACGCTCAGCAATGCCAGTCCGATGATAAGCAGGATTCTCATGATGCGCTCTCCTTGCCAGGCTTACGTTTCTCCATGCGGATTACAAAGATCAAGATGGCCGGAATCACAAAAACGGTGAAGATGGTTGAAACGGCCAGGCCGCCAAGAATGACGCTGCCAAGTCCCCGGTAGAGCTCCGAACCGGCCCCTGGGATCAGCACCAGCGGCAGCATGCCGCAAATGCTGGTGGTGGCACTCATGTAGATCGGCCGCAGACGGCTACGGGTTGATTCGAGTACTGCCTCACGGTAATCCATGCCGTTGTCATGGAAGTTATTCAGCGCCTGATGGACGATCAGGATGGCGTTATTGACCACGACGCCGATCAGGATGACGAAGCCGAGCATGGTCAGCACGTCCATCGGTTGCGGGGTGATGAAGATATTCATCAGCTTCAGGCCTATAAAACCGCCCGCACCTGCCAGCGGCACGGTGAGCATAATGATCATCGGGTAGATGAAGTTGCCGAACAGCGAGGCCATCAGAAGGTACGCGATCAAAATCGCCAGAAGGAAATCCCACTGCAGAACCTCTCGGGTTTCTACTAATTTTTCTGCGGCTCCGCTCATTTCAACCTTTAGCCCTTCAAGTAGCCCCATCTCCTTAACTTGAGGAATGATCTGCTGGTCGATTATTTCCATGGCGGCCTGCAGTTCTATGGATTTCGGTGGAGTCACCTGCAGGGTCACAGTCCGTTCGCGTTCCAGGTGACGGATTAGCGCCATGCCAGTGGTTTCCTGCAGTGAAGCGAGCGAGGAAACCGGCATCAGCTTGCCGCTTGGGGTCGCCAGCGTTGCTTGAAAGAGGGCTTGAGGAGTCGGAATCTCCTGATCGGAGGCTTTCAGGATCAGGTCAATTTTCTTCTTGCCTTCCTGTTTGAAGTCTCCGACCACCCGACCGTCCATCAATACATCGAGGGATGTTCCCAGATCTCGTGTGCTCATGCCGTTGGCCTTGAGCCGGTCGCGGTCGGGGATGATGCGCACCTCGGGGTAGGTCAGTTCAATCGATGGCACCGGCCGAACCTGGCTGTGTTCTATCTCGCTGCGGATCATGCCGAATATGGTGCCGGAGGCGGCGACAATTTGGTTCAGATCGTTGCCGGTAACGTTCAGTTTGATTGCTCGCCCCTCACCAAGGCCGCTTTCAAACACCCCTGGCTGCAGGCTGACACCGTACATCCCGGGAATGCTGTAGATCAGTTTAGTGAAGAAAGGCAGCAGTTCGCCCGCCTTGTCAAAGTGCTCACTGATCGCTCCGGCGATCATGAGTCGGTCGGCGCCGACGTAGAACATATTTTTGATTGCCGGCACTCCATCGACATCGGCGCCGATATGAGGTTCTGCCATACGGTGAAATCGTTCGCCGATATCGACCCGCTCGTCAGTTGACAGGCCTGGTGGCGGCACGAGAATGTTGAGCACCAGGTTGCGGTTTCCCTGTGGCAGGTACTCCATCTTCGGAGTCAAAAAATAGACCGAAGCAATGGCTACGCCGATCAGAATGGTCAAGGTCGCTAAGCGGGTCCCCCCGTTCCGGATCGCTAGCGAGACCAGCGACATCAGACCGTTTGAGAGTTTTTTGCCAAAATCGTCAAGGAACGGCAGGTTCTTTTTGGCGCCCGATTTTTTCGCTGCAAAGAGCTTGTGTGAGAACATCGGAATCACCGAAACCGAAACGAACAGGCTTAAAGAGACGGCGGCAACTACGGCAATGGCGATGTCGCGGAACAGCTGCCCGGCTTCTTCCTGAATAAAGACGACGGGCAGGAAAACCGCTACGGTGGTGATGGTTGAGGCGAGAACTGCACCCCAGACCTCCTTGGTACCGTCAAGTGCTGCGTCAAAGGCCGTCTTGCCCATCAGTCGATGGCGGTCGATATTCTCAATGACGACGATGGCGTTGTCGACCAACATGCCGACAGCGAAAGCGATCCCGGCCAGGGAGACGACATTGAGATTTCGGCCGAGCAGGTCGAGGAATATAAAGGTTCCGACGACGCTGATCGGGATCGCCGTGGCGACGACGATGGTGGCGCGCAGGCTACGTAAAAACAACAGCAAGACACCGATCGCCAGCAGGCCGCCGAAGATGATGTTCTGCTTGATCTGGTCTATGGCGCCGTTGATATAGAAACGTTGGTCGTAGACCCAGTCGAGATAGAGCCCCTCCTGGTTTAATTTGTGTTCATTGAGCCAGAGGTATTTCTCCTCGGTCAGGTTGGTCATCTCCAGAATGTTGGTCCCGGCCTCAGGGCGGACGCCGATGGCAATGCCGGGGACCCCGTTCTGCAGCACTACCGAGTTTTTCTTCTCGAAGCCGGGCCTGATTTCGGCCAGGTCGCCGAGGGTTACTCTCTGCTGACCGGTGGAACGCAACACGACCTGGGCGATATCTTCGGGGGTGTTGAATTCACCGGTGGTGCGGATACGAAAGTCACGACGACCGACACCGAGTGTGCCTGCGGAGACGTTAATGTTTTCACTCTGTATGGCTGTGATGACGTCATTAGTCGTCAGTTTGTAAGCTGCCAGCTTCTCCGCCGAGATGATTATGTGCATCTCCTCTTCGGTGCCGCTGCCGATAAACAGATCGGAGACTCCCTTGACTCGCTCGATGTGCTGGCGAACTTCGTCTTCAAAGAAGGTTTTATAACTCTGGATCGGTTGCTCGTTACCGTCGCGTGTTTTCAGGATCATCCAGATCACAGGCGAGGCGGTGGCACCGGAGGCGTTAACCACCGGATTGTCGACGCCGGCGGGGTAGTCGGGGACTTCGTTGATCTTGTTGGAGACCCGCAGTAGCGCCTCTTCGACACTGGTGCCGACCTTAAAGCGCAGTGTGACGCTGCCGCGGCTATTGCGCGCCTCGCTCTCCATCTCGATTAGATCGGGAAGGCCTTTGAGGGTGTTTTCCTGCTCCTCAATGATTTCCCGTTCGACTTCGTAAGGGGTGGCACCGCGCCAGGTTGTGGTGACCTGAATTTCCGGCTCTATGACCGTCGGGCTGAGCTGGTATGGTAGACGGTTAAGGCTGATGACGCCAAACATCAGCACCATGATGATGCCAGCTAAAACGGTGACCGGCTTGAGGATTGAAAAGCGGATGATGTCCATGTCGTGCCTCGGTCTGTTCTTCTTTGTTAGTCGCGTCTCTTAAAATCTGGAAACCCGAGGTTGCGTCCCGGAAGGTTCAAGGTCAAAATCGGACAGGCTGGCCGTCGCGAATGCGTTCGTTGCCTTTGATCACTACTTGCTGTCCTGCTTCAAGGCCTGTTCCGGTGACTGCTACGAGCATCCCCTGATACCCCTCAACCTGCACCGGGATCATCTTCGCTGTTCCCTCAGCGGCGAGAAAAATGACGTCACGACCGAATTGGTTGATCACTGCATCGCGTGGCACCAGAAGCCCCTCGACCGCTGCTGCTGTAGGCAGTATGGCAGTTGCTTCCATGCCCTCAAACAAGGCGGGATCGTGGTCCAGCTTGAATTTAGCGGTGAAGGTTCGGGTGGCCAGGTCCCCCTTTGGAACCAGAGTCATATACGATGCCTCACGTGGTGCTCCGGCGATCGTGACGCTGACTACGCGGCCAGGTTTCAGGTAATGGATCAGAGTGGCCGGGATGTCGACCCGAACCTCCAGGGTGCTATTGTCGGCGATGGTGGCAACGGAGCCTCCAGTTTTGACCCACTCCCCTGCCTCTACCAGGCTCTCGATAATCATGCCGTCAAAAGGGGCGCGAACCGTCTTTTTCTTTTGTTCCAGAAGCAGGCGGTCCAGGCGTGCATTGAGAACCGTTGATTGTTTCTGTAAACGGTTGACCCTGGTGCCATAGGACTCGTATTCAGATGTTGCAATCGAGTCCTCCTGGTGAAGGGCCTCAATTCTTTTGTAGTCCCTTTGTGCCTGTTCCAGTTCAACAAGGTTCTGTTCGTAAACGGCTCTTGTTCCGGCAATTTCGGTTGACATCAGGTCGTCGTCAAGCCGTACCAGGCGGTCGCCGGCTTTGACCTCCTGACCGTCATCGCTATAGACCTGACGAACGATGCCATCAACCTCGGCAGCAACGTCTGCCGTGCGTGAAAAATAGAGTGTGC
Source organism: Deltaproteobacteria bacterium (assembly GCA_006226895.1). Classification (GTDB taxonomy): domain Bacteria; phylum Desulfobacterota; class Desulfuromonadia; order Desulfuromonadales; family BM103; genus M0040. Next base: position 6,149 of record SBFN01000140.1, read on the forward strand.
CGACGAATGTTGCTGTTGGTGTCGCCTTGCCTACGACAATCTCTGCAGTGGTGACCAGCATCGGTGGCGGGCCGCCTGCCGGCTTCTTTTTCTCTTCAGCTATGACGTTGCCGCCTGTTAACGTCAGGCTCAAGCCTGCCAGGACGATGCAGATGATTTTACGCATGGTTTTGGCTCCCGATTCCGCGTAGGGAAAATTGTGTGATGTGTTGAACAGTGTCTTCGATAAAGGTCTGGTTCTGTTCCGCAGGCCTGATGCCTTTGAGAACTTCGCGCGCCCGTATAAAGTGCAGGACCTGCCCGGTGATGCTGCTGATGCAGCGGGAAATGTGATCTCCATGGAGCTCGGGACAGGTTTTCATGATGATTTTTTGGAAGGCCTGCTGGATCGGTATTACCAGTCGTTCCGCAACAAGGTCGCTGGCGATTGCATCGGGGGCCATCTCCCGGTAGATAATCTGCAGGAAGCGGTCACTGTCTGGCGATGAAAAATGTGCGTCGAAAAAGCTGTAAATGTAGCTGTATAGAATTTGCTCAAGAGTTACCTCTGAATGGCGCTCGTCAAGATTTTTCAAGAGCTCAAGTTTCTCGAGCGTAATGCTGTCCAGACGTTGCTTGAGAACCTCCCGGTAGAGGCTGATCTTGCCGTTAAAGTGATAGTTGACCGCAGCGACATTGGCGCCCGAAGCCTCGGTAATCTGACGAATGCTGACGCCTTCGAAGCCGTGAGCGAGAAAGAGCTCTTCTGCGTGCTTAAGCAGTAAGGCTCTGGTGTCTTTGTTTTGTCTATTGCAATCTCTCATTGAATCAATGTTTTAAACATTGTTTAAATATCTGTCAAGCAAGGAATTAAATGGTCTCTTGGTGCTAGCGTCTGAAACAGAAACGCCTCGAGCAATGCATAGGCATAGTCGAGGCGTTTCTTCAACTGAAGTGCTATCCGCTGTTTTGATTAAAATGCGAACTCAGGGCCTTTGCCCGGCTTGTCGTCATCATCTTCATCAAAATCGAGGCTTTCTGCCGGAAGGGTTTCACTGTCGGCACCGAAAGGTTGGTCAATGTTGATGTCCTGAACATCGTCAGCGAGAGGACTGTCTTCTGTCGCTCCGCCTGCCTGGTCTTCTTCTTCGAGAAAATCGAAGCCGAAGTCGACTGAACCGTCCGATGATTCTTCGACGACTTCATCGGTCTCATCGATGACAGGCTCAGGGGCTGTCACTGCCACTGCCACTGCCTCTTGCCCGGGAGAAAAGAAGCCGCGCAAGTTGAATTTGGCCTTGTGCTCGACCAGATCGTTACTACACTTTTTGCAGCTGTCCAGGTGGTCAAAGCTGTGGTATCCGCATTTTGGACACTTCATAATTTCTCCTTGTGCTGATTTGTGTTGCTTCCGGCAGGCGCTTGCTGCCAGTCGCCATAAAGATACTGCAAGATAGGGGTTGCTGCCAAGCCTGCAGTTTCGGTCCGTAGAATTCTTGGCCCAAGATGGACCGGCTGGTAGCCTGCAGCGGTTATCTTGTTGATCTCTGCGCTGGAAAAGCCCCCTTCTGGACCTACCAGCAGGCGGACACCCGCAGGGGGCGTGCCGGGAAGAGCTTCTGCCAAAGGCATCGCCCCGGCTTCCCAGAGTACCAGTTTGAGATCGCTGCTCGATTCCTCCAGGACTTCTGATAAATGCTGCAAAGGTTTTACTTCCGGCAAAAAAGTTCTGCGGCTCTGGCGTGCCGCTTCACTGGCGATGCGTTGCCAGCGCTGTTCTCGTTTCTTCAGCCGGACGGCGTTCAAATTCGGGACGGCATGTTCAGTTTCTACGGCCTGGAAGCTGTTTACACCAAGCTCTGTGCCCTTTTGCAGGACCAGGTCAAACTTGTCGCCCTTTGGCAGCGCCTGCAGAAGAGTGATTTTCAGGTTTTGCTGAGTTTCATGCCATCGACGAATGAGTCTGGTCGTTGCCTGTTCTGACTGTAACTGTTCGATCTGTACTTCGCAGCAGTGGCCGTCACCGTCAAGCAGCAAGATAATAGCGCCCGCTTTAAGACGCAAGACCTTACGCAAGTGATGATAGGGCTCCCCGCTGATGACAATCTGGTCACTTTGCAGGCTTTCTGCCGGGACGAAAAATCGAACTGGGTCGCTCATGGGCATTGATAGACGATACAGGTCCACTCGTCACGATGGCTTATTGAGAGCTGCTTCAATTTGAAGGGGGCAAAGCCGTCGATCACCTGCTGCTCCTGTTCAATCAGGATCCCGGAGAGCACCAGGCGCCCCTGCGGAGCCAGTCGCTCAACAAGCTGGCTTGCCAGGCGAATATTTTCGCCTGCCAAAATGTTTGCCAGTACCAGCTCGTATTGACCGGAAATTTGATCCAGCGTTTGTTTGGTAATGGTTACCAATGGGGCGAGTTGATTCTGTTGTACATTCTCCGCGGCCACCCGGCAGGCATCGCTGTCTATGTCGCATGCCAGCACTTCTTTGGCACCGAGTGCGGCGCCGGCCATGGCCAGAATCCCTGAACCTGTACCGACATCGAGTATTTTCAGTGGCGGCTGTCCGCTTGCAAAGTGCTCGGCGAGGGCTTCCAGGCAGAGTCCGGTGGTGGCATGTGTGCCGGTGCCAAAAGCTTGCCCGGGGTCGAGTGTCAGGACGACCTCGTTGCCCGTTTTGGGCCAGTCAACCCAAGTAGGATGAATAACGAGGCGATCGCCGACTTTAAAGGGTGGAAAGTGCTGCTGCCAGTCGCTTGCCCAGTCGTGGTCTGCCAGTTCCCGGTAATCCATTTGGAGCTCTGCGAGTTCGGGATAAAGACCGGTCAACGAGCTTAGCTCCTGCTGTATCGTCTCACAGAGGCGTTCGACATTTTCGGGGTAGTTGAAGTATGCCTTGAGTGCCGGGTCGTTGGCGAGCGACTCCGGTGACGGCACGACAAAGGTGTCGAGAGCTTTTTCAGCGGCCGTGATTCCAGTGCAGCCCAGATCCAGCAAGATTTGAGAGACCATATCGACCGACTGGTCCGGTACGGTGAGGTTTATTTCCAGCCATTTGTTTGTCATGAGATGTTGTTTAACGGAGTTTATAGGGTATTGCAATAGAATTTCTTGACCTGCGAGTGTGAGCTCTGAAATAATAGCTTTTGGCTAATGAGAGAAAAAGGATTGGTGGTAATAATTGCGCTAAATGGTTTTTCTCCGACTCTTGGAAGTTGCTGATTTGTCATTGTAATGGCGGTGAAGTCGTGATATTTGATGTTTGCGTTTTCATTAGAGTCTGTTAGACTTTTGCGGTATTCTCATGAGGATTCTTGATGTCAACTGGTCAGGCAATTTATCTGCTTTCCGATGCAACCGGTGAAACCGCTGAAAAAATGGTTTTGGCGGCGTTAACCCAGTTTCGTGATAAGCCGGTACGCTTGATTCGTGTAAACAATGTTCGTACCAAGAATCAGGTCTACGAGTCTCTTGACGAGGCTCTTGCCAATAGCTCACTCGTTGTTTACACGATTGTTAACAGGGAACTCGCCCAGTTAACTCATGATGAGTGTGACAGTTTAGGTTTGATCAGTATTGACCTGCTGACACCGCTTCTGATGAAAGTTGCTCACTTTGTTGGACGGTCTCCGAAAGAAACGCCGGGTCTCTTGCACGGTATTGATGAAGCCTATTTTCGACGCATTGAAGCGATCGAGTTTACAGTTAAGCAGGATGATGGACAGGAACCTCGCAACCTCTACCTGGCTGACATCGTCCTGGTCGGGATTTCCCGAACCAGCAAGACGCCGCTTTCCATCTATCTGGCTCACCGCGGCTGGAAGGTTGCCAACGTACCCCTGGTGAAAGGGATCGATCCTCCCCCGGAACTCTATGAGATCGACCCGAAGCGAATCGCAGCCCTGATCATAGATCCCCAGCGTCTGGTTGAGGTACGTGCCGCGCGTCTGCGTAACCTGGGTCAGGATCCCAGGGCGGCTTACGCTGATTATGAGGAGATCGAAGAAGAATTGAAGTTTTCCAAAAAGTTTTTTCGTGGCCACCCCTGGTCGGTTATCGACGTCTCCAGTAAGGCCATTGAAGAGACGGCAAATGAGGTCCTGGTCCGTTTGGGGCTAAAGTAAGTTGTTACGGGAAGTTATAAAGAGATTGATTGAGTTTACAGGACACAGTTGATGGATGCTTGTTGTCGAACAGAACTCGTAAATAGAACTTGGATAGAGGAGAGATGATTATGCGCATTCTCGTAGTAGAAGACGAAAAGAAAGTTGCCAGCTTTATTCAGCGCGGTCTGGAAGGTGAGGGCTTCTCGGTTGAAGTGGCTTACGATGGCGAATCCGGTGTTGAAATGGGTAGCCAGAGTTCCTTCGACCTGATTCTCATGGATGTTATGCTGCCGAAGATGGATGGGCTGCAGGCAATCCAGGCCTTGCGCGAAAATGGTGTTGAAAGCCCGGTGCTCTGCCTGACCGCCAAGGATACGGTTGAAGACATTGTCGCCGGCCTCGATTCAGGCAGTGACGATTATCTCACCAAGCCGTTTGCTTTTGCTGAACTTCTGGCTCGCGTGCGTGCCCTGGTCCGTCGTGGTACCCAGGAGCGTGGCGCGGAAATCACTTATGCGGATCTGCGCCTTGATCCGGTGGCACACAAGGTCTGGCGTAGTGATTCTGAGATTGATCTGACCGCCAAAGAGTATGCTCTTTTGGAGTTTTTCATGCGCAACCCGGAGACGACTCTGACGAGAACCATGATCGCGGAGCATGTCTGGGATTACACTTTTGACTCCTTTACCAACATCATCGATGTGTATGTCAATTACCTGCGCAAGAAGGTTGATCGCGACTACACCAATAAGTTGATTCACACGGTTCGCGGTATCGGCTACGTCCTCAAGGAGGATTAGACTTGGGCTCTTCGCTCATATGGTCGATCCGGGTTCGTCTCACATTCTGGTACGCAATGACACTGGCTGTCATCCTGGCAGTCAGTGCTCTTTTTTCGTACCACTACTTTTCTCATAACCTGCGTCAGCAGGTTGACCGCCAGGTCCGGGAAGTCGCGCGCACCCTTGATCAGCACCATTCTGAAGTTATCGCAGACGGTGACGTCGAACAGGGTTGTGACGGGATAGAAAGCCTGACCCACAGGAATAACTGGGGTGCCTACCTGTTGCTGCGCGATGCGAGTCTGCAGGAGATCTGTTCTTCGGATAACCTGGTTGACCGCGAGCTTCCTTTTGGTCCCGTTGCCCGTCAGCAGGTGCGTTGGCTTAACGAGCACATGGAAACCGTTGAGCTGGCCAATGGTGAACTTTTACGCCTGCTCTCCGCACCACTGGTCGAGGATACCCGTTTGTTGGGGGTCGTCCAGGTTGCTCAAGAGCTTGGCCCCTTACAGGAAACGATCGAAGAGTTACGCTTGATCTACCTGGTCGTCGGTCCTTTCGCGATCTTCTGGCTCTGCCTTGGTTGCTGGCTGTTGGCGGAGAGGACCATTGCGCCGATTATAGAAGTCACTGAGGCTGCAAAGGGTATCACTGCAGACAACCTTTCGCGCCGTCTCCCTTTGGGGAATTATCAGGATGAGCTTTCCCAGATGGTTGGCTGCCTCAATCAGATGCTGGAACGCCTCGAAAAATCGTTCCGGCGTGTCCGCCAGTTCTCGGGTGATGCCTCTCATGAGCTGCGAACGCCGCTGACGATCCTCCGTGGCGAGACAGAAGTAACGCTGCGTTGGGCCAAGACTCCGGAAGAGTTCCGCGATATGTTGACCTCCAACATGGAAGAGATCGATCGCATGGAGCGGATTATCGAAAGCTTGCTGACTCTGGCGAAAAGCGAGGTCGGTGAGCTGACGCTGGAGATGAAAGAGCTTAGTCTGAGTGACCTGGTTCAGGATCTTTACCTGCAGAGTCGCCTGCTGTGCGAAACAAAGCAGATTAAAGTCGAACTGCTGCTCGAAGTTGAAAAAGAGATCCGTATTCGGGGTGATGAGTTGCGCCTGCGTCAGATGTTCCTCAACCTGATTTCCAACGCTATCAAGTATACCCCCGAGGGCGGTTTCCTCGAGATTGGCCTGAAGATGGTCGAGAACTCTGCTGTTATCTCCATCAATGACTCAGGGATAGGTATCCCGGAAGAGCATCTTGCACATATCTTCGACCGTTTTTACCGGGTTGATAAAGCGCGTAATCGCATGGATGGCGGCACCGGTCTTGGCCTTTCCATCGTCAAGTGGATTGTTGAAGCCCACGGTGGCAGTATTCAGGTCTCCTCAGAAGTTAATAAGGGCAGTTCTTTTTCTGTGCGCTTGCCGCTAGAGGGCCCGGAAGAGGGAAAGCACCCCAGGTCGACGATCCTTGAATAGTTTTCGGACTTATAACTCAAATTATAGGTGGTAAGTATTTAACGCAAAGGCGCGAAGGTGTAGAGAGAGTCCGCAAAGAAAAACACTTTAAAAAGTGAGGACAATCACTCTTTGCGTCTTTTGGGCTTTTCTTAGTGTCTTTGTGCTGGCCTTTAGATTTCAGTTTTTACTGTTTTGGTGTAAAGACATATTGCCTTTGTTTCGATTATAGACCCGTAGTTTTTTACAGGTGAATTTTCTCTTGATTCGGTCAATCACAGTCGTGGTTGGCCGAAATTCGTTTTTATCGAGCTCGGCAATTGACAGTCAGATAGAGCGTTATTACATTTGAAGTGAGTCGTGCCTGCTCCTCTTGCTTGTGAGCACTATAGTCATCGTTTCAATGGAGGAAGTTATGAGTAAATTGCGTCATGTCGAAGTTTTGTTTTTAACCCTGGTTTTGATCTGTTGCTGGATTGTTCCTGCCAGCGCCCAGCCGACGGATTTTGTCTCCCTTGCCGAGCGGCTTAAGCCGGCAGTGGTTAATATCAGCACCGCAAAAACTGTGGCCTCACGCTCACCGTCATTCCCCGGGCCTAGAACTCCGGGTGGCAGTCCTTTCGATGAATTCTTCGGTCGTTTCTTCAACGAGATGCCAAAATCACAGCGTAGGGCAAGCTCGTTAGGTTCCGGTTTTATAATCTCTGAAGACGGCTATATCCTCACCAATGACCACGTGGTTGATGGCGCTGATAAGATTACGGTCAAGCTTTCCGACGGACGTGAGTTCAGTGGCGAAGTGCGCGGACTCGATCCCAAGCTTGACCTGGCGCTGATCAAGATCGAGGCCGGAGAAGACCTGCCGGTTGCCGTCCTTGGAGAAAGCGACGGCATCAAGGTCGGCGAGTGGGTCATGGCTATTGGTAACCCCTTTGGCCTGGCACAGACAGTCACGGTGGGTATCGTCTCGGCCAAGGGGCGTACGATCGGCGCAGGCCCCTACGATGATTTTATCCAGACCGATGCGTCTATCAATCCGGGCAACTCCGGAGGCCCGTTGTTTAATATGGAGGGCGAAGTCGTCGGTATCAATACTGCGATTGTCGCCGGAGGGCAGGGTATCGGCTTTGCCATACCGGTGAACATGGCGAAGCAGATTATCCCGCAGCTGCGGGATGATGGCCATGTGACTCGAGGCTGGTTGGGAGTGACTGTGCAGGCCATGAGTAAGGAGTTGGCAGATTCTTTTGGCCTGGGGAATACCCACGGCGCCCTGGTCAATGAGGTTGTCAAAGATTCTCCTGCCGCCGACGCAGGCTTGAAGCGTGGTGACATTATCCTGACCTTTGATGGCCAGATGATCAAAGAGTTGAATGATTTGCCGCAGCTGGTGGCATCAACGGCTGTGGATAAAAC
>SBFN01000213.1 GCA_006226895.1 Deltaproteobacteria bacterium
CCGATACCGGTGCCATAGAGTGCCCCTTTTTCAGTATTATTCTGAGGCGCAGCACACCCCCACAGAGTTACCACGACCAGGGCCAGAATTGAAATTCGTTTAATCATAAGCATGAAAGACCTCCCCTTCGAAATTAAAGGTATCAAGATAAATAATAGGCAAACGTCTTGCCGACAAACAACGGGCTACCATTTAAAAGCATAATAACCCACTGACGACGGCTTTGTCACTTCTTCGAATCATATCAGCAACTTTACGCCAGATCGCACGAAAAACACGGTAAACAGGCAGAAACAAGGCTTCTCACCCTTGCCTTGTGATAGACCGCCGTGCTAATTTTCTTCTTTGCTTTTTTAGACGAGATCAAGCCTTGGAGGTTTACCTGGAAATGAAAATTACTCGTACCGAAGTCGAGCATGTCAGTCGCCTCGCTCGCCTGGCATTGAGCACAGAGGAACTCGATTCTCTGACCGGAGAGATGGATGCAATTCTCGGTTATGTTGAGCAGCTGGCCACTCTTGATACAGAAGGCATAGTCCCCACCGCCCACGCCGTGCCGATGGAAAACGCCTTTCGCCCCGACGAGGCAAAAGACGGGTTCACGCCTGAGCAAGCCTTGAGTAATGCTCCCGACGCAGCAGAGAGCGCCTTCAGGGTTCGCCGGGTCATCGAATAAACACCTTCTCTACGGACAAAATATTATGACGGTTTATGATCTAACTCTTGCGGAGTTACGCGCCAAACTGGACAAACGGGAAATCTCGGCTGTCGAGGTCACAAAGACTTACCTTGACCGCATTGCGGCGACAAATCCGGCCCTCAACACCTTTATTACCATCTGCAACGAAACGGCGCTCGCCGAAGCGCAGGCGGCTGATCAGGCTATCGCCGCAGGCAAGGCACAAGCCCTGACGGGGTTGCCGATCGCCGCAAAAGACATCTTCAATACCGCCGGGTTGCGTACCACCTGTGCCTCGCGCATTCTGGATAATTACGTCTCTCCTTACGACGCGACTGCCATTGCTCGCATCAAGGAGCAAAAAGCCGTCATTGTCGGCAAATTGAACATGGATGAGTTCGCCATGGGCAGCTCCAACGAGAACAGCGCCTTTGGCCCGGCTCGTAACCCTTGGAATCAGGACCTCGTTCCGGGTGGCTCTTCAGGCGGCAGCGCAGCCAGTGTTGCCGCGCGTCAGGCGGTTGCCTCGCTCGGCACAGACACCGGAGGGTCGATCCGGCAACCGGCTGCACACTGCAGCGTCGTCGGCCTTAAGCCGACCTACGGTCGGGTCTCCCGTTACGGCGTCATCGCCTATGCTTCATCACTGGACCAGGTCGGCCCGGTCACCCGCGACGTTCGCGACTGCGCCCTGATGTTACAAGCGATCGCCGGCTACGACCCGGCAGACTCCACCTCAGTCAACACCCCGGTCGCTGATTATCAAAGCAACCTGACCGGCGACCTTAAAGGCTTAAAGATCGGGCTGCCCAAAGAATACTTCGTCGAAGGCCTGGATGATGATGTCCGCAAAGCGGTCGAACTGGCTGCAGACAAATATCGTGAACTGGGTGCAGAGATTATTGAGGTCAGCCTCCCGCACACCTCTTACGCGGTCGCCTGCTACTACCTGATCGCAACTGCGGAGGCTTCCAGCAACCTCGCACGTTACGACGGTGTCCGCTATGGCCTGCGCGCCGAGAACACCGAGAACCTGGTCGATATGTACATGCAGACTCGTGCGGCCGGCTTCGGTTCCGAAGTCAAGCGTCGCATCATGCTCGGCACCTATGCACTCTCTTCAGGGTATTACGATGCTTATTACCTCAAGGCACAAAAAGTCAGGACCCTGATCCGTCAGGACTTCCTGAACGCCTTTGAAAGCGTTGACGCGCTCTTGACGCCGGTGGCTCCAACCCCTGCATTCGCCCTGGGAGAAAAGGTCAACGACCCGCTACAGATGTACCTGTCGGACATTTACACGATCCCGGTCAACCTGGCCGGCACCTGTGCCATGAGTCTGCCCTGCGGTTTCTCGACAGACGAGCGACCAATCGGCCTGCAGCTGATCGGCAAACCTTTCGATGAGGCGACTCTTTTGCGCACCGCCCATGCTTACGAGCAGGCGACCGACTGGCACAAGAAACAAGCAAACATCTAGAATTCTGGATACGAGGTTATCAATGAGATACGAGACTGTCATAGGTCTGGAAGTTCACGTCCAACTCACCACCAACACCAAGATTTTTTGCGGTTGCTCCAAAGATTTCGGGCAGACACCCAATTCGCAGACCTGCCCGGTTTGCCTCGGTCTGCCCGGCGCCCTGCCCGTTCTCAATCAGCAGGTGGTGGAGCTTGCCATTAAAACCGGCCTGGCAACCAACTGCCAGATCGCACCACGCTCGATCTTCGCACGCAAAAACTATTTCTACCCGGACCTGCCCAAGGGCTACCAGATCTCCCAGTTTGAGCTGCCGATCTGCGAGCATGGCTGGCTGGACATCGATCTCGAAAATGGTGAACGCAAACGGATCGGCATCACCCGCGCCCACATGGAAGAAGATGCGGGCAAACTGATCCACGGCGACTCCCCGCAAACAGCAGGGAATTCCCTGGTCGACCTCAACCGTGCCTGTACACCCCTACTGGAAATTGTCTCGGAGCCTGACATGCGCTCTGCTGACGAGGCCATCGACTACCTGAAGAAACTGCATCAGATAGTCGTTTACCTGGGGGTTTGCGATGGCAACCTGGAGGAAGGCAGCTTCCGCTGCGATGCCAATGTCTCGGTGCGCCCCTACGGTCAGGAAGAGTTCGGCACCCGCGCCGAGTTGAAGAACATCAACTCCTTCCGCTTCATTAAGCAGGCCATCGAGTACGAAGTTGAACGTCAGATCGACCTGATTGAAGGGGGCGGCAAAGTCATTCAGGAAACACGACTCTTTGACAGCGACACCGGCATGACCCGCTCCATGCGCGGCAAGGAAGAGGCTCACGACTACCGCTACTTCCCGGACCCGGATCTCGTGCCGCTGGTGATTAGCCCGGAATGGATTGAAGAAGTGCGGTCCACTCTCCCCGAGCTTCCGGAGGTAAAACGCGGCCGCTTTGTAGAAGAGTTGGGGTTGTCAGTCTACGATGCCGGTGTACTCGCAGCTGACCGTGCCCTGGCTGAATACTTTGATGCTTGTGTCGCCCTCGGCAGTGACGCCAAAAGCTGCGCTAACTGGATCATGGGTGAGGTTTTGCGCAAGCTCAAGGAAACGGATACCGAGATTACTGACGTGCCGATCACGCCAGAGCTTCTCACCGGTTTGCTCGCCCGCATCGCAGACAACACAATCTCCGGCAAGATCGCCAAAACCGTCTTTGAAAAGATGTGGCAAAAGGGCCAGACCGCTGATCAGATCATAGACGCGGAAGGCCTCAAACAGGTCACAGACACAGGGGCCATCGAAGGCCTGGTCGATGAGGTTATCGCCGCCAACCCGGCCCAGGTCGCTGAGTACCTGGGCGGCAAAGACAAGCTGATCGGCTTCTTCGTCGGCAAGGTCATGCAAGCCAGCCAGGGCAAAGCCAACCCCGGCATGGTCAATCAACTACTGAAGAAAAAACTCACAGGAAACTGAAGACAATGAGCAATTGCGCAGCATTCCCCGACGCGGGTGGTATTCGCCCCATCAAATACAACGATGGTGTTCTGAGCCTGATTGACCAACGGCTCCTGCCGACTGAAGAAGTCTGGCTGAAATACACAGACTACCAGGCGGTCGCCGAGGCGATTCGCAGCATGGTCGTGCGTGGAGCCCCGGCGATCGGCGTGACCGCAGCCTACGGTGCGCTCTTCGGGGCACGTGCCATAGAGACCGAAGACTATGCCGAATTCGTGAAAGAGTTTGACCAGGTCTGCGAAGTTCTGGGTGCAACCAGACCGACAGCGGTCAACCTCTTCTGGGCCCTGGACCGCATGAAGAGCCTGGTACAAGCCAACCCCGAACAGCCGGTAGGCAACCTGAAGATCGCTCTCGAGTACGAGGCCATGGCGATCAACGAAGAAGATATCCGCATCAACATGAATATGGGCCGACATGGCGCGGCACTCCTGCCCGAGAAAGTGCGTATCTTGACCCACTGCAATGCGGGCGCCTTGGCAACGGGCGGTTACGGCACAGCGCTGGGAGTCATCCGCGCAGCAGTCGCTGCCGGCAAGGAGGTCGCTGTTTTTGCTGATGAGACCCGCCCCTTCCTGCAAGGTTCCCGGTTAACCGCATGGGAATTGATGAGAGACAACATCCAGACCGTTCTGATCTGCGACAACATGGCCGGCTACCTGATGTCGAAGGGTGCCATTGATGCGGTCATTGTGGGTGCCGACCGGATCGCGGCCAACGGCGATGTTGCCAACAAGATCGGTACCTATACCGTTGCCATTCTCGCCAAAGAGCACAATATCCCCTTCTATGTTGCCGCCCCGACCTCGACGATTGACCTGCAGCTCACTGACGGCTCACAGATTCCGATCGAAGAGAGAGATACGCGCGAAGTGACCCACATCGGTGAGCAACAACTGGCGCCTACAGATATTGCTGTCTTCAATCCAGCCTTTGACGTAACACCGGCGCGCCTGATCAGCGCCATCATCACCGAACATGGTGTCGCCCAAGGGAACTACACAGAGCAGCTGGCCGCTTATGTCCAGCAAAGCAGATAAACGACCTGATGACCTTTTCAGAGATTCGGACATGGCTGGAAGAGCTCTTGACCGGTGACGAAAAAGCCCTTGCGGAGACGGCCAGCAAAGCAGGCTTTGCAGAACCGGCGAAGACCGCAACCAACCTGGTTCTTCTACAGGAAATATTTACAAGGCCGAAGCTTGTCATCAACATTGCCAAGCATGCGCTGACGACGGCCGACCCCGACCTGGCCCTCAACAATCTCGAGCGTTTAAGCGGTACCGTTAAAACTGAACGCCTGAAAACGATCCTCAGCCACCCCATACCATCGAATCAACTCCTGACAATCCTCGGTGCTTCACCGTTCCTGGCAGGGCTGCTCTGTCGAAGAGCCAGCTTTTTTGAAGGGCTGTTCGTTCAAGCCCAGATAGAGCAGACAAAAACCGAAGAACAGATGTGCGTGGAACTTCGTCAACTGATCGCTGATACGGCAGATACAGCCGCATTGCATCGTGGCCTACGCATTTTCAAAGGCCAGGAGATGTTGCGTATAGGCGGTCGCGACCTCTGCGGACTTGCAGAATTGGAAGAGGTCACGGATGAGCTCTCCTCGCTGGCGGCAGCCACCCTGCAGAGAGCATTCGAAGTCTGCAGCATTCAGCTTCAGTCCGACTATGGTTTGCCCCTTATCGATGCCGAAGAGGATGAAGCGCCGGAGACCGCAGAATTCACAGTGCTTGGCATGGGCAAGTTCGGCGGCTTCGAACTGAACTTTTCGTCCGATGTCGACCTGATCTACTTCTACAGCTCTGACCGCGGCAAAACCACCGGCGTTAACGACCCTGTTCGAGGACTGCGCAACCAGATTTCAATCCATCAATACTTTGTAAAACTCTCAGAGTTGATCAGTAAAGCGATCGGACAGGCGACGGAAGACGGCTTCGTATTCCGCGTCGACCTGCGTTTGCGTCCGGAAGGCAACAGCGGAGAGATGGCCAACTCCATCGCCGCCGGAGAGATTTATTACGAAAGCTGGGGGCAGAGCTGGGAACGTTCGGCAATGCTTAAAGCTCGCCCCGTAGCCGGCTCCAAACAGCTTGGCGAGGAATTGCTGCAACGCCTGGAACCGTTTATTTATCGCCGCCATCTCGACTACGCCATGGTCGATGACATCAAGATCATGAAACAGAAGATCGATCGCAGCCTGACGCGTGAGAAAGAGGGGGAGTTGAACCTCAAGCTGGGAAAAGGCGGTATCCGCGAGATCGAATTTTTTATCCAGGCCCTGCAATTGATCAATGCCGGCAAGAGGCCCGATCTGCGTGAACGCAATTCCCTCAAAGCGTTGCAACTTCTTTGCAGCGAGGATCTCATTACCGCCGAAGAGTGTGACAACCTGACTGACGCCTATCGCTTTCTGCGTACCGCAGAGCACCGCATACAAGTGGTCCATGAGCAACAGACTCACAACCTGCCAACCAGGCCGGAAGAACTCTCAGCCTTGGCACGTCGCTGCGGCTTCCCCCATACCGATGCGTTCATGGCGGAGCTGCAAAGGCACCGGGACAACGTCACGGCCGTTTTTCATGATCTCTTCTATACCAGTGAAGAAGAGCTGCCTACCCAGGTCAGTCGCGAAGTGACCTTGCTCTTTGATGACAATGCCGATCCGGACCTCTGCCTGGACATCCTTGAAGAAAAAGGCTTCCGGCCACCGGAACCGGCTTTCGAGAGCCTCAAGATTCTACGTCAAGGCGGCACCAGGGGTTACCTGACAGAACGGGCACATCGACGGCTCGACCGCATCGCTCCACTGCTCTTTCAGGAAGTCTTGCACTGCCCGGACCCACCGATGGCTCTGGCGAACATGGAAAAGTTTCTCGAAGCCTGTCGGCGGGCACGTGGCACCTACTATTCGCTGCTCGCAGAGAATCCGGAGATTATCAAGGTTCTGGTCTCGCTTTTTGCAACCAGCCAATTCCTGTCACGCAACTTTATCCAGCACCCGGAAGTTCTCGACACTCTTGTATCGAGGAGTTACGCCCATAATATCAAAACTTTGGAAGACCTTGCCAATGAACTGACCGAATTGCTGGGGAATGCTCCACATTATGAGGAGCTGCTGAACACCCTGCGACGGTTCCGCAATGAAGAGTTTTTGCGCATCGCCCTCAATGACATCTATGGCCATACACCTCAGGGACACACCACGACACAGTTGTCACTGGTGGCAGAAGTCTGTTTGCAAAAGGCAATGGAGATCGCTCGCCAGGAGCTGATCGAGCGCTACGGGCTGCCTTATTGTGAAGGCAACGGTGACGCACTCCATGAAGCGACTTTTGCGATCATCGGCATGGGTAAACTCGGTGGCATGGAGTTGAACTATCACTCCGACCTCGACATCATCTTTATCTACGAAGGTGACGGAAAAACCAGGCCTGTCGAAGGGACCGACCATGATCGCTTCAGACCCCAGACCAATCAGCAGTATTTTGCACGTCTGGCGCAACGGATTATTTCAGTCCTGACCCTGATGACCCAGGAAGGTCACGTTTACGAGATAGACACGCGATTGAGGCCTTCGGGAAATCAAGGGCCCCTGGTCTCGTCTCTGCCCGCCTATCGCGAATACCACGCAGCTTCAGCGGCGCCCTGGGAGCGCCAGGCGTTAATCAAGGCCAGGGTCGTCGCAGGACACCCCGGACTCGCATTAAATTACGACGCACTGACAGCAGAGATCGTTTACGAACAGCCATTGCCTGAGAATCTCAAAGAAGAAATCTACCGACTGCGTCAACGCATGGAGAAAGAGCTCGGACGGGAAAGTGCGGAGAACCGAAACATCAAAACCGGGCGTGGCGGCATGGTTGATGTTGAGTTCATCGCTCAATACCTGCAACTGCTCCACGGCAGGGAGAATATGTCGCTACGCTGCCGCAATACGGTGGAGGCGCTGGAAAGTCTCCGGAGCGAAAATTTGCTTTCGGAAAAAGACTGTGAGAATCTTGTTAACGGCTACAAGTTCTTAAGACGCCTGGAAAACAAGCTGCGACTGGTCCATGACCAATCTATTAATCAATTGACATCGGAACCACTCTATCTTGCCAAGCTGGCGCGGCATCTCGGCTATTCAAATGCCAGTGGTCGACCTGAACAGTTGTTCAAGGAGGAGTACGCCAGAACGACTCAGACCATCCGGGATATTTTTGAACGTATCTTGAACAACTAAGGAGAATGTTTGAGCATGATTCCGGAAAAAGGCAACAAGCATATTCTGGTCGTGGATGACGATCCCAATATTCGTCGCTTTCTCTCCGAATCGCTACGTCTGCACGGATATGAAGTGCACAGTTTTGAAGATGCGGAAACCGCATTGGAGGAGCTGGACAAGCACGACTTCTCCCTCGCCCTCCTGGACATCCTGCTTCCCGGCACCAATGGCTTACAGCTCTGCCGAAAGCTCAGGGGGATTCCCAAAACCAGCGAGCTGCCGATCATCATGATGACGGCTTTCTACAAGCAGGCAGACCACATTCAAGATGCTCGTGAACAATACGGAGCAACAGACTACCTGCTCAAACCCTTCCCTCTAAAGACGCTCCACGAAAAGATTGACGCGTTGCTCGGCGTTCCGACAAGTGCCTCTGAAACAGGCCGACTGAGCATTGAAGGGGATCTCTCAGAAACGGCCTTTCCACGGATCCTTCACAACCTTTACAGCCTGCGCGCGACCGGTCTCCTGCACCTGGAAAACAACAACCTGAAAAAAGTTGTCTATATTCGCAACGGCTATCCTATCTTTGTCCGGTCAAACCTGGTTCGCGAATTTCTCGGCCAGATGCTCGTCCGTACCGGCCTCCTCAGCGACGAGGCTCTTGCAGAGTCGCTGGAAGCGTCCAAGCAGAGTAAGCAACGGCACGGCATGGCTCTGGTCGAGATGGGCTTGCTCAATTCCAACCAGCTGAACGACGCTCTGCGTACCCAGGTACTGGACAAACTCCTCGACATATTTTCCTGGCCGGAAGGCAAATACCACTTTGTCCAGGCGCGTGAATTCAAGAAGGGCGTCACCAGCATTGATCTTTCTCCCGCCAACTTAATTCTTCAGGGTTTACGCGGCCACGCTAACAGAGAGCAGGTGTTGAAAATTCTTGAGCCACACCTTGAACATTACCTGCAACAGGCAGACAACCCGCTTTATCGTTTTCAGGAAATTCAGCTCTCGGCCAACGAGCAGAGCATACTGGCAAGTTGTCAGGGCAAAGAGACCCTTGGCGAAGTTCTTAAACGGCACCTGCTGTCACGCAAAGAGGCAGAACCTCTTCTCGCGGCCCTCCTGACGACGGGAATACTGGTTGCCCGCACGGAGCCAGAAGAATCAAAAGAGGATTCAGGCAGTGTTGAGACGGAACTCACGCGAGCACGCAGAGAAACTTTTCTAAAAGATTACGCCTGGATGATGGAGCAGGATTACTTTACGCTCCTCGGGGTGAGTGAGTCAGACTCGCGCGAGCAAGTACGCAAGTCGTATTACAACATGGTCAAAAAATATCATCCGGATCGTTTTTTTGAGCAGGACGTACTTCCCGACCTGAAAGACAAGGTTAACGCCCTCTTTCAACGTATCAGCGAGGCGCATGAAACGCTGAGCGATGCTGATGCCAAAACTCGCTATCTTAACGACCGTCAAGGAGAGAAACAGTCCTCGACCACCAGCCTGGAAAAAATCCTGCAAGCGGAATCGGCTTTCCAGAAGGGAATCGTCCTCTTTAAAGTTAAAAAATACGATCAGGCGCAAAAAGCTTTTGCCGAAGCTCTTGAAATCAGTCCCAACGAAGCTGAATACCTGATGTACCAGACGTGGTCCGCTTACAAATTCAATCCCAAGGCAACGGACGTCATCATCAATGCACGCAAGAACCTGCTGCGGGCGATCGAGCTGAATCCCAAGCTGAGCCTTGCGCATCTATTCCTGGGTTATTTATGCAAGGACGAGGGCAATGAAAAGGCGGCTCAACGCCACTTTGAAAGGGCCATTAAATGCGACCCGAATTGCACTGAGGCGCTGCGGGAGATACGTCTGATGGGCATGCGCAAGGAAAAAGAAAAGAAAGGCCTGTTCGGGAAAATGTTCCGTTGAGAATCAAGGCTTGCCATTCACAACCGGCATGGCGAGCCAACTGAGGCAAGGGTCATTAAGAGAAATTCCTTCCCGTGCGCAGGCACACTCAATACAGGTTTTTTCGATAAAACGTTTTAACAGCTCAAACATCTCTACATTGGCCGGTTTGAAAAGAACTCCGATCTGGGGCTGCAGACTGCCCGGCGAATCGCCCGCCGGAATACAATAGATCACTTCAGAGGGAGTCCTCAAAACTTCACCTCCAAGTTTAACTTCAAAGCTCAACTCTGTACCACGGGGAATTTCCCTGGCACACTTAAGGCGTCCGCCACGGTCAGAAAGAGAAACCAGCTGACCTTCCAGCCACTCGCTCTCAATCTTCAATTCAACCGGCATTTCTACGCCAACACGGATGTTTCTGCGGGGGGTTGGAAAGAAATGAACTTCAAGAAGGAGATACAGTTCACTCAGAGAAATGGGAGTCGTCAGAAAATCACCCTCTTCAAGGGGCATGGGCGTCAACCAAACGACCGGAACATCAAGAACGGGCAATTCGAGACCGCGCTCAACAAAAACAACCCTTGCTGCAGAGAGATCCTCAACCGCGAAAAATTTCCAATCGGCAAGAATGCGAGTCAGCAGTTTAGTGAACTGTTGACTGCGCGTGACAACCGCAACCTGTTTTATTTCAGACTGCTTCTCACCGAGTAACAATATCAGCTCCCCTGTTGTATAAAAACATCATGAAAATCAGCGACAATGGCCGTACAGTCATCAAACAATGGTTGACCGTTCAGGTAATGGCGAACTTCGGCAAAAAGACTTTCCAGGAAGGCCTCATGATCACCTTTAAGTCTGCGAACGGTTTCTTCAAGTCTTTCAGCACCGAACATCTCACCTTGGGGGTTACTGCTGTCAATGACGCCGTCAGTATAAAGCAGCAAACGATCGTGATCAGCAAACTGAAACGAATCTACCTGAAACTCGGCCTGCTCGAAATAACCGACAGGATGACTTGTAGCTGGCAACCGCAACAATTCACCCTTCCGCATGACCAGGCCGGCAGGATGCCCGGCGTTGACATAAGACATGCTTTTGCTCTGTGGATCAATAATACCAAAGAAAAGTGTCGCAGAGAAAAAGTGGTCGAGTTTTTCCGAGCGCCGGGCAAATGTTCGTAAACACCGGTTGAGAGCAGAAACAACCTCGTAGGGGTTGCAAACATCCCTGACTGCCCGGTGAATAAAGCCATAAGCCAGAGCCATGACCACCGAAGCATGCAGGCCATGGCCGGTCACATCGCCGACAAACAAGACCTGGCAACCATCTTCAAGCTCAATAAAATCGTAAAAGTCGCCACCGAGGATATTTGCCATACGGTTTCTGGCCGCCATGCAGCACCAGCTGCATAGAGGGGAGCCTTTTGGCAGGAGTAGTTTTTGAACCTCACCGGCCAGTTTGACTTCCAGCGGATCTGCAGTGCTGCGTGACCCACCCGAATGCCCCGGGTCTGAAACCATCAACTCTCCTGCTCATCCAACGCCATCAGCCTGGCCAGATCACGATCCAGCAAGTGTCTCGGCTGTACATTGCTCAGCGCACGAATCATGCTGCTCTTAAGATAAGGATTCTCCTCTGCAAGCCCGGTCAGAAGTTGCTTCATACGCTGTCTTTTCTGGTCTTCTTGTCCCATCACGGGACAACCGCAATCAATGACAGGAAATTCGTTCTGACGAGCTAACTTGATTATAGCGGATTCTTCCACATAAACCAGAGGTCGAATCACCGTATGACGGTTATTATCTGCCAGGAGTTTCGGACTCATGGCAGCAAGCTTACCAACATAAAACTGATTGAGCAGGAGGGTTTCGATGAAATCATCGAGGTGGTGACCGAGGGCAATCTTGTTGCACCCGAGCCGATCTGCCACGGAATAGAGAACGCCGCGACGAAGACGCGCACAGAATGCACAGTAGGAAGAACCGGGGCGCCTTTTTTCTTCGATAATCTCTGTGCAATTGGTCTCTTCCACATGCACCTGGAAGCCACACTGTCTCAGGTAATCCTCCAGGACCTCTTTGCGATAGCCTGGAAAGCCGGCATCCACATTCACTGCAATCAACTCGTAATTAATCGGGGCACGGCGCTGTAGTTGCGTGAGGATATGCAGCAGGGCGTAGGAATCTTTACCACCGGACACAGCAACGGCAATACGGTCGCCATCTTCAATCAGGTTGAAATCGCCAACGGCCTGGCCGGTGAGTCTTTTGACTTTGCGAAAGTGGGAATTGTTGAGTATCACTGTCGGGATCCTGCTCTTCTTTTGAGACTCGCAACATAGCTGAGGACTCAAGTTAATGAATGATCGATACATTTAACGCTATACGCCGAATCATTTCAATAGGAGAAAGCAACGGCGGTCACAAGACCGCCGTTGCAAATGAAGTGATTTCTCCGGAGAAGAACTAGCGTTCGAGGCCGGCGCTGTGATTTGCGTGAGTATGCTTCAGTCCAAACAGCTTACGGACATCTTCCAGAGCCAGGTAAAGAGATGGAACCAGCAAAAGGGTGATGCCGGTCGCGAAGAGAATGCCGAAAGCCAGGCTGATCGCCATAGGCACCAGGAACTGCGCCTGGACACTCGTTTCCAGGATCATCGGCATAAGACCGAAGAAAGTCGTCAGAGACGTCAGCAAAATCGGTCGGAAGCGTCTTTGCCCCGCGTCCATGACTGCATCCAGCACCCCCTTGCCCTGGCGTACATCCCGGTTGACGTAATCGATCAGGAGTAGTGAGTCGTTGACCACCACTCCGGTCAATGCAACGATCCCAAACATACTCAAGATACTCAGATCGTATCCCATAACAAAGTGCCCAAGGATAGCACCGACAATCCCGAACGGAATCGCAACCATGACCAGTAGCGGTTGTGAGTAGCTTCGGAAAGGTATCGCCAGCAGAGCAAAGATGACGATCAACACCAGCTTGAAGCCGTTAAACATACTCTCCATCGATTCGCGGCGATTCTTGTCTTCACCTTCCATGTCGTAGCTCAACCCCGGGTAATCTGCCATCAGCTTCGGCAGGTCATTCGCTTTGATTGCAGCGACAACCTCCTCGGCATTGGCTGTATGGCTGTCGACCGTCGCCGTAACATTAATCACTCGCTTCCGGTCACTCCGGTTAATTTTACTGAAACCGCGACTTTCGACCAGCGTCGCAGCTCTATCCAACGGGAGTTCGCCACCATTCGGCACTCTGATACGCATGGTCTCCAGATCCCAGAACCGCCTTCTGCTCTCTTCCGGGTAGCGAACCAGAACCTTGACTTCATTACGGCCACGTTGCAACCGCAAGGCTTCAGAACCATAAAAAGCACCGCGCAACTGTCGGCCAAGGTTCTCTTCTGTAATCCCGAGGGTACGAGCTTCTGGCTTCAGACGAACTTTAACTTCCCGCTTACCCAGGGTGTAGTTGTCGGTAATGTCACCGGTGCCGGGATATGTGGCAATAAGTCCCTTCAGGCGCTCAGCGGCCTCATCCAACACCGTAAAGTCTTCATGAGCCAGCTGAATATCGATATTGGCACCGAGATGAATCAGGTTCGAAACAAACGTCAGTTTTTCAACGGCGGCAATCTCTCCCACCCGCTCGCGCCAGCTGTTGGAGATCTCGGTCGCTGCGACCCCGCGCAATTCGCTCGGTGTCAAGAACATGGAAATCGTGGCAAGGTTGCCACCGGTGTTTGACGTTGCCCCTCCAGGCCCTCGATCCGTTTTCGAGGAACCGACAGCCGCGTAAACGTGGCGCATTACGGAATCAGATTGCGGGCGCTCCTGATCATATTCAGCAATCACGGCGAGACCGGCGTTAACGACTTGCTCCTGAATTCGGTTTGTCAAATCCACAGAACTCCCCGGAGCCAACTCCAGGGCTACATTGATAACGTCACCATCAACCTCCGGCATAAAACGAAACTTGACGACCCCACCACCCACCAAACCAACGCCGGCCAGCAACAACACCGCGCAGGCGGCAGCAATCGTCGTGTAGCGATACTCCAGACATAGCGCCAGAA
>SBFN01000102.1 GCA_006226895.1 Deltaproteobacteria bacterium
AATCGCAGTTTTGTGAAATGCCTGGAAAAAATGTTTGAGAAAAAGGCCTACGTTGGTATCGCCACACATGATGAAAAACTGGTTTTCGAATCGGAACAACTCATCAGGGAGTTTGGACTGAAACGTGAAGAATACGAGTTCCAGATGCTGCTTGGTGTCGACCCCGAGCTGCGGGACCTTCTGGTTAAACGGGGACATAGGTTGCGGATATATGTTCCGTACGGCAAGTCATGGCTCCCGTATTCCAGACGGCGCCTCAAGGAGAACCCGAGCATTGCTCAGCATGCTTTGAGACAGATGCTCGGTATGAAATCAAAATCTGTCTGAACGCTGGCATGATTAATACAATTTGAAGGAGGATGTCACTTGTTGGCATCCTCCTTTTCGTATAGGTTCTCAACTGTGACCGTCCCCCTACCCAGGTGAATGAATGAGCCAACAGGCAACACTTAAAACTATATATCGCCTCTGGTGGCCACTTGCTATGACTTGGTTGATGATGGCGATCGAGGGCCCTTTTCTGGCGGCAATCATTGCCCGCATGGGAGAGAGTGCCACCAACCTTGCGGCTTACGGCGTGGCTTATGCCTTCGGCTTGATCACGGAAGCACCGGTGATTATGCTTTTGAGTGCCTCAACGCGGTTGGCCAGAGGTCGCAGTGATTACCTGCGCTTGCGCTCTTTCTCTGTGAGCCTGTGTGGCCTGGTCACAATGTTTCTGCTGTTGCTGCTTGTCCCATCTGTTTTTGCTCCTTTAACGACAACACTTCTTGGTTTGTCCTCTGATGTTGCCGCTCATGTGAATCAGGCTTTGTGGCTGCTCCTGCCGTGGCCGGCGGCGATCGGCATGCGCAGGTTTTATCAGGGTGTCTTGATTGCTCATCACCAACCGGGTCGTGTTGCCGTCGGTACTGCTGTCAGGCTTTTGAGTATGTCTTTAACGGCATACCTCCTTTGGTCTCTTGACCCGCTCCCTGGCGCCAGCGTGGGCGCCTGTTCGTTAAGCGCCGGAGTGGTCGCTGAAGCGCTGGCGACCCGTTGGTTAGCCCGACGTGCGATTAAGGCTTCTCTGGCCGAAACAGGTGATGAGGTTGTCATGTCATCCTACGTGGCCTTGAGTCGTTTCTACCTACCTTTGGCTATGACCCCGCTGATCGGTTTGAGTGTCCATCCGGTGGTGACCTTTTTTCTTGGGCATAGTTACAAGCCGCTTGAGTCCTTGGCGATAATGCCCGTGCTCTATGCTCTGACCTTTCTGTTTCGTGCGCTCGGACTTTCTTACCCCGAGGTGGCGATCGCCACTTTGAAGGATGGTCGGCAAAATCATGTGGCGGTGAGAAAATTTGCCATCTATCTCGCAATAGCTCTTGGCGGTGGTTTATCGTTAATTGCCTTTACTCCCCTGAATGTGGTCTGGTTTGCAACGCTTTCCGGTCTCTCTGCGGACTTGGTGCAATTGGCGATACCTCCATTGCAGATCATGTCGCTCTTTCCGGCCCTGACGGTTGCTATCGGTTATCAGAGAGCTATTCTGATCGACGCTGGAAAAACTCTTCCGGTGACGCTGGCAACCGCTATAGAAGCCGTGGGAATTTTTTCAATCCTGGCACTGCTTGTACTATACTCAACGCTTCCCGGAGTGACCTCAGCCGCGCTGGCTTACCTGCTTGGTCGGATCATGGGTCTGTTGTACTTATGCTGGCCATGTGCCGGTGTTCAGAAGCGAAACGAACAAGCGATCACCTGATAAATTCACAAAGGGAGTTTTGATGTCTAAAGATAGTTCACGATCAGGTGTCTGGCTGGTCCTTATGGCTGCCACGCTATGGGGAACGACAGGAACTTCTCAGGCGTTTGCACCTGCCGGTTTTGACCCAATGGTTATCGGCACCTTACGCCTGGCGATCGGTGGCGTCTCAATGCTGATGATTGTGTTGATGACTACAGGCCTGTCACAACTTAAAGGCTGGCCACTCAGAACGACGCTTGCTGCTGCCCTGTTTACTGCACTTTACCAGGCCTGCTTTTTTGCCGGGGTTGCCAAGACCGGGGTTGCCGTGGGGACGATTGTTGGTATCGGCAGTGCGCCGGTTGCGGGTGGCATGCTCGGTTATTTTTTTCGGGGAGAGCGTCCTGGTAGAAGCTGGTTTGTTGCGACAACTCTTGCGATTCTTGGTTGTGTTGTCTTGACCCTCAGCAGCGGTGGCGATGTGGTGATTGATCTGATGGGGGTCGCACTTGCGATCGGTGCCGGTGTTGCTTATGCAGCTTATACTCTGGTGATCAAGGGTTTGCTGGAAAAACATGACGCGAATGCTGTGATTGCAGTAGCTTTCTGTCTTGGTGCACTCATGCTTGCCCCTTTGCTGATCGGTCGCGAGATGGCCTGGCTGGCTGCTCCTCGAAGTGTTGTAGTTGTTCTCCATCTTGGTCTTGTGACGGCTGCACTGGCCTACTGGTTGTTCGCTCGCGGGTTGCGACTTGTTCCTGTTGCCACTGCGGTGACCCTGACCCTGGCTGAACCTTTAACTGCCGGTCTTTTAGGCTTGTTGGTGCTGGGCGAACATTTGAACTCGGTCTCCTTCGTTGGTATTGCCCTGATTTTCTCAGGCTTGGCAGTCCTCTCTCTTTGGGGACGTGCAACTCCGGAATCTCCTGCTGAGTTTGGAGGTTGACCAAATGGTCAATCAACGCAAGGCATATATCTATGCAATCAGCACGGTTTTAATCTGGTCAACTGTTGCTTCAGCGTTCAAAATATCCCTGCGTACATTGCCGCCTGCACATCTCTTGCTTTACGCCAACCTGGCTTCTGTCTTGTTACTTGGTGTCATCTTGCTGTTGCGTCGCGAGCTGGGGATAGCCTTGCCGAAGAACCGTCAGGAATTGTTGCGTTCAGCGGGCCTTGGAATACTAAACCCCTTTCTCTACTATCTGATTCTGTTGCAAGCCTATAGCCTGCTGCCGGCTCAGGAAGCTCAACCCCTTAACAATACCTGGGCAATCACACTCTCGATTCTTGCCGTACCATTTCTGAAACAGAAACTCTCACTACCAGAGATCTTTGCGATTTTGGTCAGTTATTTTGGGGTGGTGGTGATTTCAACCCACGGTGAGCCGTTCGGCATGAACTTTTCTGACCCCTTTGGTGTCGCACTGGCTTTAGGGAGCACGATCGTCTGGGCGCTCTACTGGATTTTCAATATCAGGGACAGCAGGCCTCCTTTGGCTGGTCTCTTCATGAACTTCCTCTGTGCACTGCCGTTGACCCTGTTCTATTGCCTGGTTTTCACCGAAATGCAGCTGCCTGACCTGACCGGTTTTCTCGGGGCGGTCTACGTTGGTTGTTTCGAGATGGGTATATCTTTTGTGCTCTGGTTGCAGGCGCTTAAGTACACTGCCAGTACAGCAAAGATCAGCAGTATCGCTTTCATGTTACCTTTCTTCTCTCTCATTATGATTCATTTTCTGGTTGGCGAAGAGATTTTGCCGTCGACATTTTATGGGCTGGTTTTGATTGTGGCGGGATTGTTTTTACAGCAGATTGTAAAGAACAAAGCCGTTGATGCTGGTTAATACGGAGGAATTTTTCGAGTGATGCAGTATACTGGATTTTTCCCAATCATCCGTGAGCAAAAAAAATGAAAATTACTGTTAAACTGGTTGGCGTATTCTGTATCGGAAGATTCAAAAAAGAGATTCAGGAATACCCCTCCGGTATTCATGTTGTGGAGGTTATTGATGCCCTCCAGTTACCTAAAGATATTCTTGGTATTATTCTCATCAATGGTGTCCATGCCGGAGAAGAAGACATCCTCAAAGATGGTGATGACTTGTCCCTGCTTCCGATGTTGGATGGAGGTTGAGACGATCTGTTTCCGAAGTTTGTCTGTAATGAATTTTTTTTAGAGTAAGGAGGAAAATCGATGAGGTGTTTGACCACTGACCCCGCTTCTGAGCCATCCAAGATCCTCTATAAACGCTGTGTTTTTGACTTGAGAACAGGCGAACAACGCATGGAGGAGGCTCCCTGCCGCAACCTGGAAGATGTCCTCGGTGGTTTTGGCCGCTCCTTTCAGGATCTTGCTGAAAGAAAGATAGAGAACGCTTATTGCGACGAGAACCCATTAATAGTCAACACCGGTTTGTTGACCGGCAGCAGCGCCATGACAGGCATGCGTACCTATTTTTCCGGCTACAGCCCGATCAAAGGTTCCAAAGCGGGGCTTCCTGCGGCCATGTGGTCGACCGGCAGCGGCAAGTTCGGCGCCAAGTTCAAGTGGACCGGCCTCGATGAACTGATTTTCGAGAACCGTTCGGAGCAACCGGTCTATGTCGTGATCAGGGAGGCTGAAGACGGGCCGAAAGTCGAACTGAAGCCTGCCGAACACTTGCTCGGACTTTCGACCCACGACAAGATTATGGCTCTGCAGATGGAGTACACCGACGCCCACTTTGCCGCCATTGGCCAGGCCGGGGAGAACTGGCAGAACAACTTTATGGGCGCTGTCGCTCTTTCCACTGAGAATCAGCTCAAAGAGAAAGAGGATAAGAGTCGATTTGCCGGGCGTGGTGGTATGGGCAGCCTGATGGGGTATAAGAACGTCCTTGCCCTGGTGGCGCAAAGCAGCGACAAGCTTAAACCTCTATCCGATGCGGTCAAAAAAGTTAATCTCAATGTTATCAAGGGGGGCGGTTCAGCTCGCATTCAACCGATCAGCCGTGGCGGGGGAGGTGGAACCTGGGCTGCCTACGATGTGTTGCAGGCGTTTCACGCGGTGCCGATCAATAATTTCCGTCCGCAAGGCAACGCTCTCCCGGAACAGCTGTTCCGGGAAAATGTTGAGAAAGAATACGACATCAAGTCGCAGGCCTGCTACCGCTGCGGCATAACCTGTCACAACAATGTCTCTGAGAAGAACGCTGATGGCAGCAAAGGTGAGTTCCTGGCCAAGTTCGATTATGAGCCGCTCAATCTGCTCGGCACCAATGTCGGCATCCACGACGCCGGTCAGGCCGCGCACCTGATCCAGTTAGGTGACAACTACGGTATGGATGCCATTTCTCTTGGCGTGACCATCTCTTACGTCTTGTCGTACAACGAGCGCCACCCGGAAAAAAACATACTCAACGGTGCTACCTTCGGCGATTATGAGAAGATCCGTGAACTGATCATTCAGGCCGGAGAGGGCAAGCTGCCGGAGGTCGGCCATGGCTCTATGCGTCTCTCGCAAAGGCTTGACGAAACCAGCTACGCTTATCACGTAAAAGGGCTGGAGAT
>SBFN01000057.1 GCA_006226895.1 Deltaproteobacteria bacterium
GCATTGCTGAGGAGCTTGAGCCCAGACGCTGGTCCCACCTGCCGACCAATTCTAACTTTTTCGGTACAGCGTATGCTTACACAGACGCAGAAATAGGCTTTGATCCAGTTCTCAAGATTGAAGATGTAGAGTTGGAACTGGACACCTTTGCCGCAAAATATATACGCACATTTTCAATTTTCAAAAGAACGGCAAGAGTAGGTGTCCTTCAAGCCTACCAGTCTGGTAGGTGGTCTGGACTGCTTGATGGTGTACCCGCGAGCGTTAAAAGAAGCGGTTGGTCAGACACATTCGTGAGGCTTGCAGTGAACCTCTATGGTGCACCACCGCTCAAGGGAAAAGAGTATATTGCTTACCGAGCAGCACAAAACGTCGAGACCATCATAGGGGCGGCACTATCAGTTCAGCTGCCTACCGGTGAATACATGGACGACAAACTGATCAATCTCGGGACAAACAGATTTACTTTCCGACCACAGTTAGGCGTTGTTCACTCGCGTGGAAAATGGTCGCTTGAATTAACCGGAACAGTGGCCTTGTACACAGACAATAATGATTTCTTTAATGATAAAAGGCTCGAACAGGATCCTTTTTACACACTTCATAGTCATTTGGTTTATACCTTCAAACCAGGGGTGTGGGGCAGTGCAAGCGCAGGCTACGACTATGGCAAAAGGTCAACTATAGATGGCGTCAAGAAGGATGATAAGAGGGAGAACCTAGCCTGGGCATTAAGTTTTGGGTTGCCCATCAATAGAAATATTGGTTTTAAGGTTGGTTATATAGGTACTCGAACGCAGAAGAAGATAGGTGTTGATTCTGACACCTTTTTGCTTAGTGCCACAATAGTCTGGTAATCTCTGATATATATTTTCGGTACGTCAGATATGCAGAGAAAAGGGTGGTTGAATCAGTCATCGCCAGCCTGTAAACGATCTGTTTTTTTCTGGGTGTCGTATCCCAGCTTTTGTGCAATCCCTGCGATTCTCTTTTGGAGGCAACAAGCCCATCTTTAGATAAAAGATCAATAAACCTACCCCCGACGACAAATCCGCAAATTAAAGAGTTTTTCTCCTTGGCATGCTCTTTGCCATATTTATGGTAAATTTAATCTTTGCTAACCATAACTTCACAAGGAGGAACACATGCTCAATCTCAAGAGAACACTGTTAGCCATTGTTGCCCTCAGCATGACGCTGAGCCCCTTTGCTGCACCGGACGTCCGTGCGGCGGAAGAACGTAACTACCTGTTGGCGACCGCATCGACTGGCGGCACCTATTATCCGGTGGGCGTTGCTCTCTCGACGCTGGTGAAGGTCAAACTGCAGCCGAAACAGAAGATCGCCATGTCGGCCATTAACTCTGCCGGTTCTGGTGAGAACATCAAATTACTGCGTGATAACGAAGTCCAATTTGCCATCCTCCAAGGTCTTTATGGCTCTTATGCATGGAACGGCGCCGGCCCGATCGAAAATGACGGACCGCAGAAAAATCTGCGCGCTGTCACCATGCTTTGGCAGAATGTCGAGCACTACGCGGTGCTGAAGAAATTCGCTAAAACCGG
The DNA here is from genome assembly GCA_006226895.1 of Deltaproteobacteria bacterium. Lineage (GTDB taxonomy): Bacteria > Desulfobacterota > Desulfuromonadia > Desulfuromonadales > BM103 > M0040. The sequence goes on from SBFN01000057.1 coordinate 1,565, forward strand.
CACTGTCAGTGACCTGGTCGCTATGAAGGGCGAGGCGATGTCAATGGGCAAGAAAAACTCTGGCACCCTCGGCTCCAACAAGGTCATCCTTGGTAACTTGGGTATAGATATTGACAAAGACTATGACTTGATCCATGTCGGCTATGGCCCTTCTGCCGATGCCCTGCAAAACGGTCAGATCTCCGGCTTTGGTATCCCTGCCGGCGCTCCGGCCAGTGCTGTCACCAAGGCTGTTGCCAATATGGGTGATGAAATTGCTGTGCTCGATATTACCGATGAGCAACTGAAAAAGGCCGACGGCGGCCTCGATCTTTGGACACGCTATGTTATCCCGGCTGGGACTTATCCTGGTCAGACCAAGGATATCAACACCATAGCCCAGCCGAACATTTTGTCCGTACGTGCTGATGTTGACGAAGATGCTGTCTACCAGATCACAAAAACCGTTTACGAAAACCTGCCGTTCCTGAATGCGATTCACGGCGCCACCAAAGCAATGGCCATCGAAAAGGCAATCTCGGGCCTGCCGATGCCACTGCATCCTGGCGCAGCCAAGTACTACCAGGAAGTTGGTATCACTATTCCTGAGCGTTTGATTGCACAGTAGTTTTTCAAGCCACACCCTGCGGTCGTCCCTATGCGGGCGACCGCAGTTTATTCTGGAGTTAACTGGATGGACACATCAGGAAATGAGACAGAAGGACAAGAGGCTGAAAGTTATATGCATCCGAGTCGCTTACTGCTGGTCATGGGTGTCGCTGTCTCTGTTCTGCATATCTGGTTTAATGTAGTCACTGTTCTTCCCAGTCTCTGGCAAAACTCTCTGCACTTTGCCGGCTTTGCTTTGGTCGCATCGCTGGTTTATCCGTTGCGGAAAGATCCGAACATGCTATGGAAGTCCCTTGATGTTATGCTCGGTTTACTTGCCGCTGGCTCAGCAATTTTCCTGATTGCCAGAGAAGATGCGATCTACGCTAGGGGCGTAACCATGAGCCCGCTCGAATGGGTTGCCGGAGTCATACTGATTCTCTGTGCATTGGAGTTTACTCGAAGGGCGGCAGGGTGGTTTATCCCTTTCCTGATTATCGTCTCATTGTCTTACATCTCCTGGTGGGGAAGTCTGATCGGCGGCGTTTTCAAGTTCAGCGGGCTCAGCCTGGAGACAATTCTATTCCGCAGCATCTACGGCGATGATGCAATTTTCGGCACCATTGCCAGCATCTCGGCGACTTACGTTTTCATGTTTCTGCTTTTCGGCGCTTTTCTTCTTCGTTCTGGTGCCGGTGAGTTCGTTATTGATTTGGCCAGAGCTGTGGCCGGCAGGATGGTTGGTGGCCCGGGGCTGGTTGCGGTCTTCGCGTCTGGTCTGATGGGGACGATCTCAGGTTCGGCTGTTGCCAACACGGCATCAACCGGCGTGATTACCATCCCGTTGATGAAGCGGGCCGGCTTCCCGGCCAAGTTTGCTGCCGGAGTTGAAGCCGCTGCATCAACCGGCGGGCAGCTTATGCCGCCGATCATGGGGGCCGGAGCCTTCGTCATGGCGACTTATACGCAAATCTCCTACAACACCATCATTCTGGTCAGTATTCTGCCCGCAATACTTTACTTTTCCACGGTCGCCTTTTTCGTTCGTATCGAGGCCAAGAAAAGTCATGTGCATGCGTTGGACGACGAGGAAGTCTCGGCGATTGAAGTCCTTAAGAAGGGCGGCATCGTTGTCCTCCTGCCGATTGGAATTTTGATCGGCTTGCTGATCTATGGCTTTACCCCTACCTACGCTGCAGGCATCAGTATTATTGCCGTAGTCGTGTCCTCGTGGTTTTCCGCAAACAAGATGGGACCCAAGGCGATAGTCGAGGCCATGGCTATTGGTGCCAAGAATATGGTGATGACGGCGATCCTGCTCTGTTCTGTCGGCCTGATCGTCAACGTTATCGCCACGGCCGGGGTTGGCAACACTTTCTCGCTGATGATCACCGAGTGGGCTGGTAACAGCATGGTCATCGCGATCCTGCTCGTTGCCCTGGCTTCTCTGGTCCTTGGTATGGGTTTGCCAGTCACGGCCGCCTATATCGTCCTCGGAACTCTCTCGGCACCGGCACTTCATGCGCTGATCGCTGATAATATGCTGATCGAAGCATTGGTGAACGGCCAGATCCCGGAAACGGCAAAGGCGCTTTTCATGGTCGCCGTGCCAGAGAAGTTCGCAGAGATAGGCAGCCCGATGACGGCCGCTGCTGCACAGGCCATTGTAGATACGATTCCGATCGATATGGCTGGCATGGTTCGCGAAGCAGTCATCAGTGCCGACGCTATGACCTTTGCGCTGCTGGCAGCGCACCTGATCGTCTTCTGGCTCAGCCAGGACTCCAATGTTACCCCACCGGTTGCTCTCGCTGCATTCACCGGCGCTGCGATCGCTGGCACCAAGCCGATGGAGACAGGCTTTCAATCATGGAAGGTTGCCAAGGGTCTTTACATCGTCCCCTTACTGTTTGCTTACACTCCCTTTATCGGTGGCTCCTGGGGTGATGTCTTTATGGTTTTCTTCTTCGCCATGTTCGGTCTGTATTCCTTTAGCGCCGGGATCCAGGGTTTCATGGAGGCGCCGTTGAACTTACCTGTTCGCTTGTTGACGCTTGCCTGCGCTGTTGCGTTGCTGTATCCCTTTGCATTGTTGATACATCTTGGCGGTCTGGTCGTGCTCGGCGTGGTCTTTTTCTTCAGTTACAGGGCTTCCCGCATGACGTCGTCAGATGATGACTCTGCTGACGTTGTGACAGCTGTTGGCTAATCACCCATGTTTTGGCAGCAAGATGTGTGTTATTTGAAAATTTCAGGAGGATTTCGATGGATTTGAACCTTGATGGAAAAGTTGCTTTGGTTATCGCTTCAAGTAAAGGCCTGGGTAAGGCTGTTGCGAGACAGCTCTCACTGGAAGGTTGTAACGTGATGCTGAGCAGTCGAGATGCTGAACAGCTCGAAGCTGCCAGGCTGGAACTGAGCAAGGAAGCGTCCGGGCGTATCGAATGCTGCCCTTGCGATATTACTTGCGCAGACGATATCGATACGCTGATAGCGAAGACTCGTGAACTGTTCGGAACCATCGATATCCTTGTTAATAATGCTGGTGGTCCACCCGGAGGCGGTTTCGATCAACACAACGACGACAACTGGCAACTGGCCTTTGAATTGAACCTGCTCAGCTATGTGCGCCTGATTCGTGCTGCGCTTCCCGATCTCAAAACTAACGCAGGGAGCATTGTTAATATCACCTCTTCATCCATCAAACAGCCAATCCCGAACCTGGTTCTGTCCAATGTCTATCGGATGGGTTTGCTTGGCTTGGGTAAGAGTCTTGCCGAAGAACTGGCACCGTTTAACGTGCGTATTAACACCATTGCCCCCGGGAGGATCGCCACCGACAGGACCGCATACCTGGATCAACTCAAGGCTGACAAGCTCGGCATAACCCGTGAAGAGATAGAGGAAACGTCTCGTCGCAATATTCCATTGGGTCGTTATGGTGCCCCTGAAGAGTTTGCAAAAGTCGTTGCTTTTATCGTCTCCGATGCAAGCTCTTACGTGACCGGAAGCTCCTTGATGGTTGATGGCGGGATGGTCAAGGCCTATTAACGTAGAGTCGCAGGTTA
>SBFN01000107.1 GCA_006226895.1 Deltaproteobacteria bacterium
AGAACTGACAGGAGAGCAAGCATGAAAACCAGGTTCAAGCCGCCTACAGCCACAAGAGCCGGTCGCACCCGGGCATTAAGCAGCAACAGGAGCCCGGCCAGGAATTCCACGTAAGGCAGAGTGGCTGCAACCAGGTAGTTCATGGCGTAAGGGAGAAGCTGGTAGGCCGCGACATGTCCGGCAAAAGCGACCACGTCCTGCATTTTCACGGCGCCGGCATACACAAAGGTTAACGCCAGAGCAAGGCGAGAGAGGTGGTAGAGAAAGATTTGCGTGCGCTTCATTGGCCCTCCCCCGAAACGGGCAGGCCGGCATCACGCCATTCCGGAAAGCCGCCTTCAAAAACCCGAACGTCGAGGTAGCCTGAGTTTATCAAGGTCATGCCCAGATCGAAAGAATCAGGACACCCGAAGCCACTGCAATAAGTGATGATAACCCGATTCCTGGCAACCCTGCCAAGAAACTCAGGCAGTTCAGCTTCGATCTCGACCATCGGCAGCGAGACCGCACCTGCGATATGTTCTGATGCGAAGAGTTCGGGACTTCGAGCATCAACGATCAAGCCTCCAGAAGCCATGACGCGTTGGACTTCATCGATCAAGACAGGCATCGGTAACGTTGCAGGTGAGCTGATCTCTTCAGTCGTGCTCTGCGCTGGGACCAGACGACCACTGAAGGCGTCCATCACCAGTTGGTGATTCAGAGTCAAACCGAACAGGGCGCCAAAGGCAATCAGAACACAGGCTTCAAGAGCTATGCGTTTTAAATCTCCGAGCATTTATTCGTCCGGAGACTCTGTGAGCTCAGGCCCCAGGCTGCCGAGCATTTCGTGCATGGCCCTGATCTTTCGTTCAAGATGGTCAATCCGGGCATGCGCTGAGGTCAATTCCGTATTCAGCTCTTCAACCATGATGTTCTGGTGAGCGTAACGAATTTCCAGTTCAACAATGCGCTCTCTCAATTCTTCCATAAAGACCTCCTTTAAACGCGCACATGCTATCAGAAGAACCACAGCTGCGCAATCTACTCAATGAGGCTGAAATCATTGCAAACTTTTGTAAAATTGATATCATTACTTCGATTGTCAACTTTCCTATTTTCAAGATGAGACCTCATGACTAAAGACAAAATCACAAAACAACAGTGTGCCCCTGCGGTTCTTATCGCTACGGCGTGCGGTGTTCTTCTCTGTGCACTGTCACTGGGCGGCCCGGCAACAGCAGCCGAGGAGCAGCGCCAGAACAGCAAACCGGCCGCGATGACACACGATCAAGACGCTGGCATGGGCCATGATAAACATGCTGAAATGACTCATGCCAGGCCCAGTGAAATGGCGCATGATCAACACGCCGGGATGAACCACGACAAGTCGGACCAGATGGCCCAGAATAAATCAGGTGAGAAGGCCACGACCAAGCCCAGCGAGATGAATCACGATCAGCATGCGGGAATGGAGCATGAAGGCCAGGGCGACTCAGCTGGAGAGCCTGCCGTCCATGTTCATCCCGTGCAGACGGAAGCCGATGAGAGCAAAGTCGGGCTTGATGAAAAACTCGGCGACATCCTCCCACTCGACCTGATCTTTGCTGACGAGCAGGGCAACCCTGTCAGCCTCGCTGCGCTGGTGACCAAACCGACGATAATCGCGCCAGTCTACTACCGGTGTCCCAACGTCTGCCATTTCCTGCAAGGGGATCTGGCACGTGTCCTTCCCGGGCTCAAGCTCAAGGGCGGCGAAGATTACCAGGTTATCTCCGTCAGCTTTGACGACACCGAGAAACCGGAACTGGCACAACGCAGCCGGGACACCTACTACGCGGCCATGAAAAACCAGTACCCGGACAAAGCCTGGCGTTTCCTGACCGGTGACAAGGAGACGATTCTTCAGTTAACCGATGCTGCAGGCTATCGCTTTCAAAAAGTAGGTACAGAGTTCCTCCACCCTGTGGTGTTCTTCGTCGTTTCACCTGAAGGCATGATCGTACGTTACCTGCATGGCACCCACGTTCTCCCCAAGGACCTGACCCTGGCACTTTACGAAGCGAAAACAGGGCACGTTGGCACCACAATTCGTAAAATGGTACAGTACTGCTTCAGTTTCGACCCGGAGCAGAAAACCTATGTTTTCAACATTTTGCGTGTTTCAGCTACGGCTATCTTAACAACCCTGGCGATCTTCGCTGCCTTCCTGGTGTTCAGCGGCAAGAGGGGCAAGAAGGATAAGAATTTATGAGTGATGTAACGACTACAGCAACCAGCGAGCGCGGCTTTTTCGATGAAGGCCAGTACCCGGGAATCTTTGCCTGGCTCCTCTCCACGGACCATAAGCGTATCGGCCTGCTCTACTTCTGGTGCATCGTCACCTTCTTTTGTGTTGGTGCAATCCTCGGCCTGCTAATTCGTCTGGAGCTTTTTGCCCCGGGTGAAACAATCATGGGCGCTCAAACCTACAACGCCGTCTTTACTCTGCACGGCGTGATCATGATTTTTCTCTTTATCATTCCCGGCATACCGGCGGCGTTTGGCAACCTGATCATGCCGATCCAACTTGGCGCCCGTGATGTGGCCTTTCCGAAACTCAACCTCTTCTCCTGGTATCTTTACATTACAGGCGCTATTCTTGCGGTGACCTCACTCTTTACCGGCGGCGGCCCGCCGGACACCGGCTGGACCTTCTACGTACCCTTCTCGGCCCAGACCAGCACCAACGTTTCCCTGGCTGCCGTGGCGGTCTTCATTCTCGGTTTCTCGTCGATTCTCACCGGCCTCAACTTCGTTACCACGATTCATCGTTTGCGAACCGAGGGGATGACCTGGATGCGCATCCCGCTGTTTACCTGGTCACTCTATGCCACCGCCTGGATCCAGATCCTCGCCACGCCGGTCATCGGCATTACAGTTGCCATGCTCTTTGCTGAACGAATCATCGGCACCGGCCTCTTCGATCCGGCCCAGGGTGGAGATCCGATCATGTTCCAGCACCTGTTCTGGATCTACTCTCATCCGGCGGTTTACATCATGATTCTTCCCGGCATGGGCGTGGTCTCAGACATCGTCCCGGTTTTTTCCCGCAAGCCCTGCTTCGGCTACAAAGCCATCGTCGTTTCAAGCCTCGCCATCGCCTTTGCCGGTTCCCTGGTCTGGGCACACCACATGTACACCAGCGGCATGTCAGATATGGCGGTCCTGGTCTTCTCATTTTTGACTTTCATCGTTGCCATTCCCTCGGCAATCAAGGTCTTCAACTGGCTGGCAACCCTTTACGAGGGTTCCATCCTGCTCGATCCGCCACTCCTTTACGCGCTGTCATTCATCCTGCTCTTTACCATCGGCGGGCTAACCGGTCTGGTCCTGGGTGCGGCGGCTGCAGACGTCCACGTTCACGACACCTACTTCGTCGTTGGCCACTTCCATTTCGTTATGTTCGGCGGGACCGGCATGGCCTTCTTTGCCGCCATGCACTATTGGCTGCCAAAGATCTACGGCCGCATGTACGACAAAACCATAGCAACCGTTGCCTGGGCGGTTATGGTCATCGGCTTCCTGATTCTCTACATTTCGATGAAAATTGTCGGCATGCAAGGAATGCCACGCCGCTACTACGATTATGTCCCTGAGTTTACCGGGCTGAATCAATTGGCAACCGTAGGATCCTGGATTCTGGCTGTTGGGCTGGTGCTGATGTTCGCAAACATTATTCGTGGCATCTTCAAAGGCGACCCCGTTGAAGCCAACCCCTGGGGCGGTGCCTCTCTAGAATGGCAGATCCCCTCACCCCCGCCGATGGAGAATTTTGGCGAAGAGGATCCGGTGGTCACTCACGGCCCCTATGATTTCACGAAAGCGGGGATCCTATGAGTGGCCATGTTCACAAGGATTATACTGGCGCCAAGTTCGGCATGTGGCTCTTCCTTTTCACCGAGGTGCTACTCTTTGGCGGGCTCTTTCTTCTCTATGCTGTCTACCTGGCCCGTTATCCACAAGAGTTTATTTCAGCCGGCAAAGAACTTAATGTCTGGTTCGGTGGCGGCAACACCCTGGTTCTTCTGACCAGCAGCCTGTTCGTCGCCATCTCGATCACCGCCTTGCGCCGCGGTGCCAAGACGCTCTGTCTCAGGCTGCTCGGCAGCACAATCGCTTGCGCCGTCATCTTCATGGTCAACAAATACTTTGAATGGAACGCAAAGATCAGTCACGGCATCTATCCCGGCTCGGACCACCTGAAAGAGATGCAGCCCGGTGAGATGGTCTTCTTCAACCTCTATTATTTAACCACCGGACTGCACGGACTCCACGTTATCATCGGAGCCCTGGTCATCGCCTGGGCCATGTTCCTGATCAAAAAGGACCAGGTCAATGCCGACGACTGGGTTATTCTCGAGAATGCCGGGCTTTACTGGCACCTGGTTGACCTGATCTGGATTTTTGTTTTCCCGTTGTACTACTTGATTTTGCACTAATCAATATTGAGAAGACTTAACGCAAAAACGCCAAGGGATAAGGAAAGCCACAGAGAGAACTTCTTTGTTTGAAAACTCATAAAACCGATTTTCTTTGCGCTTTGGTTTTAACCTTTGCGCCTCGAGTGAGTAAAGCGAACGGGCGTTAAAAGCATTTCGCCCTTAAGTCCAAAAGAGGTATTTATGTCCGAAGAACACACTCACATAGTTCCTTACAAAACTTTCGCCATTGTCTGGATCGGTCTGCTGATCCTCACCGGGGTCACCGTTGTTGTAGCGCAATACAACCTGGGTGCGATGAACATTTGGGTTGCCCTTGGCATCGCGACACTCAAATCAGGCTTGGTGGTTGCAGTCTTTATGCACATGAAGTACGAAAATCGCCTTTTCAAACTTTCGCTTTTTGCGGCGTTGGCGATTCTGGCGATCTTTATAGGCCTTAACTTTTTTGATGTTCTATACCGCTAAGGAGAGACTGTGAACACCCAACCTCTGATCACTACCACTGAGGCAGTCGACAAGGCCTTCTACCTTATTTTCGGCATCAGCGGCGTCGCCCTGCTCGGCATCACGGTGGCCATGGTTTACCTGGTCTGGCGTTACAATCGCAAACGCTACCCTGTGCCAATCAGCCAGAAAGATCACAACGTCTGGCTCGAGGTTACCTGGACCGTCATCCCTTCGATTCTGGTCATGCTGATGTTCTGGTACGGCTGGGAAGGCTACCTCTCCCTGCGCCGCGTCCCGGACAA
>SBFN01000111.1 GCA_006226895.1 Deltaproteobacteria bacterium
AGTTCAACGCTGGAGTCACCGACATTCAACTCAACGAAACATTCCTGTTTAATATCAAGGGACAACTGTCTCTCCCCACCCAGAAGGGCAAAAGTCTCTGCCAATTACGAGGGGAAGGCGGCTTTCGTCTTGATGATAGCCAGAGACTGAGCCCCTACTTCGACTTCGCTCTGGAGGCAAAAAATCTTGAACTCGCAAGTCTCCAAGAGGCCTTGGCCAAGCAAGCAAATAAAGATTTCATCAAAGGCACAAGTGATCTAGAACTGCATTTAGCCGGGTCTCCCAGCGAAGCGATTGATTTTCAAATCAGCCTGTCTTCAAACGACATGACCATCCGTCCCAATACCGACTACGCGCATCCGGTTCCCCTGACAAACCTGATTGCCAGTGGTCGTCTGCATCTTCAGGGAGAGCGCTCCGGTATCGAGGAGCTTTCCTTACAGGTCGATGACTCCCGGCTGGCAGGAGAGATCATCTGGGCGCAGCAGCCTGAACCCTTCTCGGCAAGGGTGACAATCCTTAACGGCAGCCTGCCAATTCCAGCAATCAAACGCTGGCTTCCCGATCATCAGGAAGCCCTGCAACAAATTCGTCAGCAGCTTAAGGATCAGGGCTCCGCAGAGATCAGACAGGCACAGCTCCTCTTCCAGGAAAAACGCGGACATGCTCAAAGATGGCAATTTGAGAAGTTCAAGGGAACTTTACTGAATCTCGGCTGGACGATGCAGAACGGCCCTGATGGCGAGCTCGAATCCTTGTCATTTGACATAAACGGCGACACATGGCAAATCGACAATGGCATAGGGAAGATTGGCTCGACCCAACTGACCTTCACGGGGGCCGGTGATTTCGGCGAAGACAAGCGGACTCTATCAACGCTTGATATGAACGGGAAAATAGAGACTGAGGCCTTCCTGGAAGAATGGCAGCTCCGGCAGGGCCTCATGCAAGCAAGTGGCGAAATCAAGGTAAAAGGTCACCTCGAAGGGCCTCTGGACAGACTCAAACTGGACCTGCAGGCAGACCTGTCGCAACTCAGCATCAAACATTCTTCAGGACTTGAGTTCCCGCCCGGAGCGAAAGACCAGCTGGCCCTGCACAGCACCGTAACACCACAAAAGATAAGTCTCGACCATGGTTCCCTTACATGGTCCTCCCTCAAGGGACATGTCTCGGGCAGCTACCTTAAAGAAGAGCCAGACAGCCTTGCGATTGATGCTCTCCTGACCGTTAACGAACTGGCCCGCGTCACTGACAGCTTACCTTTTTTAAAGAAGCTGAAGTTGCATGGTCAGGCTGACCTGAGCATCAGTCAACGGGGACAACCACAAGACAATCTCCCTGAGATGACCCTGACTCTGCGCGATGTAGGACTTCACGCGACAAGATTCATCGCTGACTTAAGCCATATCAACGGCCGCATCAAACTGACTGACACAGGCATGCTCGCAAAAGATTTGCAGGTTCACCTTGGCAAGTCTCCCCTTACGGTTCAGGCACAGGTCACCGACTTCTCCGAACCACGACTGCTTCTGGATGCCAAAGCAAAGGTTATCCACGCCAACGACCTGATCTTCAAATCCAAAAGAGCGCTGCTGCGTGACGTTGATGGTCACTTGGAAATCGACCGTAACGGGCTTGTTTTTTCACCTGTTGATGTTCGCCTCGATGGAGGCACGAATGCTTCGGTACAAGGAACGATCTCTTTCCATCCGCCTTATAATGTGTTCCTTGACATCACCTCAGACTTTGCCAACGTTGGCGAAATCGTCGGCCTGTGGACAGATCACACCACGAGGCCAAAGAAGCGCCTCGAGGTAGAAGACAAGAACACACAAGAAACGAATCGTGTCACAATCAAGGCCCAGGCAAAAAGCGGTAATTTATACGGAATGAGTTTTCATGACGCGACCGCGACCATCACGCCCAGCCGCGAACGCCTGGTCATCCACCCTCTTCACTTCTCGGTCGGAGAAGGCTCCTGCGATGCACAGGTCATCACTGACTTCGCAACCATTGATCAAGCGACCATGCTAAGAGTTTCCGGGCATGCCGAAGACGTGGACGCCCTTGAAGTCTACCGGGAGCTGCTTAATCAGCAGAACATTCTGCGCGGCAAACTTGACGGGGACTTTTTCATCAACGGAGAAGTCGGCGCCAACTATCTGCCTTCGTCTTACGGCAACTTCAGCGTTCTGGTTCATGACGGCGTCCTGCATGAATTCCCGGTTTTGAGCAAGATCTTTTCCCTGCTGAATGTCTCCCAGCTATTTGCCTTGAAGCTTCCCGACATGGATCGGGAAGGTATGCCGTTTGATAAACTGACAGCCCACTTCGCGTTGGACAAAGGTGTCCTCGGAACAGACGATTTAAAGATAGAAAGTGAAGCGATGAACCAATCGTACCTGGGAGAACTTGATCTGGTAAACAAGAGGGGGGATTTTTCTGTCGCAATTCACCCTCTCGGCACAGTAGACAAGATCGTTTCAAGTGTTCCGATCGCCGGATGGCTGTTAACCGGTGAGGACAAGGCCCTACTGACCGCTCATTTTTCGGTGGAAGGTGAGTTTAGGAATTTTTCTGTTAGCGCAATGCCTCTCGACACACTGAGTGAGCCGACCATAGGCTTGCTGAGACGGGCGATTGGGTTGCCCTTCAAACTGCTCGAAGATCCTCAGATCCTCTGGGGAGGAGATGGCACCAGAAACGTACCGGAAGAGAAGTGATTCAGCCCTTCGTTCCTACATGTACAGCGGCAATACCGCCGGTCAGATCGTGGACCTTGACATCGACAAATCCCGCCTCCTGCATCATCGCCTTGAAACTCTCCCGATCAGGAAATTCCATGACAGAATCAGGAAGATACTGGTAGGCGCTGCGCTGGGAGATCAAACCGCCCAACCATGGCAATACGCGCAGAAAGTAGAAGTGATAAACAGCACGAAAGAAGCTGTTGAGAGGGGTCGCAAATTCGAGGATCACTGCCCGGCCGCCCGGTTTGAGGACACGGACCATCTCATTGAGCCCTTTCTGACGATCGACAACGTTACGAATACCAAAAGCGATCGTAATACCATCGAAGATCGCGTCCGGATGCGGCATTGATTCACAGGGCGCATTGACCATCAGGATTCGATCACTGTAGGGTGATTCAGCGGCCTTATCACGTCCCAGGACCAGCATCCCCTGGGTAAAATCGGAGCCGACAATTTTGACCGAAGAATCAGTCTGACGACCAATCTCCAGAGCCACATCACCGGTACCGGTTGCAATATCCAGAACCATCCCACCTTCAGGTACTGAGAGCTGCCGTACGGCAAAGCGCCGCCAACGCCGGTCAATTCCCAACGACAGGAGCCGATTCAGAAGATCGTAGCGTGGTGCGATCCGATCGAACATGTCGCGGATACCGCGACCTTTATCAGTCAGTTTACTCATTTTCCTTTATGCCTTTTCAAAGGGGAAACGCCGATTTTGTAACATGGTGGTTGTTGCTATGTCAGTAAAAATGTCAGACTGATGTTAAAGATACATGAATTAGAACAAAGCTTATTCCTGTTCTCCGTGCATGAGAAGGACAATCGATAAATCTTCAAATACAGGGACAGCCGTTTGTCTCTTTCCTTTTTTAGAAAGATCAACAATAATGCGTCACCACAACTCGGGGATATCTGCCAAGGCAAGGAGCCTTTATTGACTGAAAAAACGCGCCGAATTCTGCCCATCGCCAGTCTGGTCCTGGCCATGCTTCTCTGGGCCAGCTCTTTTGTCGCCCTCAAGCTTGCCTTCCGTGGCTATCATCCGATGCAGGTTATCTTTGCCAGGATGCTGATTGCCAGCCTCTGTTTTGTGGTTTTCATTCCATCTTTCCTAAAACTCAACTGGCGGCGTCAGGACATTAAATATCTCTTGACCATGGCTGTCTGCGAGCCCTGTCTTTACTTCCTCTTTGAAGCCAAGGCCCTGGAACTAACCAGCGCATCACAGGCAGGCATGATCACGGCCATGCTGCCGTTGCTCGTCGCAATCCTGGCCTGGGCAACCCTTAAAGAACAGGTCTCCAGGCAAACCTTGATCGGATTCGGGCTGTCAATTATCGGCGCCTGCTGGCTGGGCCTGGCCGGCGAAACGAACCGTAACGCACCCAACCCGTTGCTCGGCAATTTCTGCGAATTCCTGGCGATGGTTTGCGCAGCGGGCTATACCGTCTCGCTGAAACACTTGACCAACAACTACCCGCCACTGTTTCTGACAAGCCTTTGTCGGCAGCCTCTTTTTCTTTCCCTTCCTTCTGCTGCCCGATGTTGGCTTCCCGACTCACTGGAGCACTCAACCGTTGCTGGCAATCATCTACCTCGGGACTTTTATCACTTTTGGAGCCTACGGTTGTTACAATTATAGTGTCAGTCGCATTCCGGCAAGCCAGGCCGCCGGCTTTGTTAACCTGATCCCTGTTTTCAGTATTCTGCTTGGCATGCTGATCCTTGGCGACACCCTCAACACAACGCAATGGTTCGCATGTGGCCTGGTTTTCAGCGGGGTTTGGCTGAGCAACAGGACAAAAAAGGTTCTCCAACTTCAACCCAAAACTTAAAGATCTATATGAGTGAGACGGAAAAACTCTAGAAAGGTGTGCGGGAAAAGTGCCTTTTACTGGCATCCTGAAGTTTTGCAACAGCTTGAAAAGATTCTTTAAGAAGATCCTGTTCGGTCTTGCTCAACAGGTGAGGGTCAAGAAAATGTGAGGGGGGTTGACCGGCCTCGATCAGGGCGATCTCATGACGAAGCCGCAAAAAGATCAGAGCTTCAAATGCGGCCCTTATATGTTCTGCCGTTTCCACGGCAAAAACATTTTCTTCGACCAGCATCTGAAGCCTGTCCATCGTTGAGATCGCCTGAACTCCCCGCTCAAGAGCAAACATCCTGACGCAATCGACGATATAGACACAACCACCGTATTTGACGGAGAGGTGGCCGGTGTTGTCGCCGTCCTTCTCCACCTGGAAACGGCCCAGAAGACCAAGCGGAACCTTGTAGCGCAGATCCAGAGTCATCATGTGATAAAGGAAACCCTGATGAATCTCAATCCCTTTGGTGACGATATCACGCAGCTGATGCGCCAGATCAACATCCCCGAAAAGTGGCAAGAAATCGAAGAAAATCGATGAATTCCTGACGTGCGTAGGCTCCGGATCAAGCAGCCAGCTATTGATCCGCGTCTGCCAATCGCACAAACGTCCCCGCCACTCCTGATTCCGCACCATGACGCCACCATCACAAAGTGGATAACCAACTTCTGCCAGGGCACTATTGAGCTTTTCGCTGAAGGGGATAAAAAACGCATCGACCTCCGCCTGTCGAGCGTCGGCAAAATCCTCAAAGATAAAACCGTTGTCCTGGTCAGGATACAACAGCATCTCTTTGCGGCCGGCACTCCCCATAATCAGAAAGCAGTAACGGATATCGGGAGGCTTCAAGCCTTCTGCGTCCATCTCCGCGAGGCAGATCTGAAATGTGCGACGGATGATGGCATGGTGTATATGAGACAATATCTCCATCACCTCGGGGGTGCTGCGTGTCTCAGATAGCAGCGCGCGAGCAACCCGCACCATCTCCTTGTGAATCGAAGCCAGCCCCCCGATTGTCGCCTCTTCCTTGATAGTGCCCAGCAGAAGCAGTGCTTTCTGGGAACGATAACGCAGCAAATCCCTCGGCGTAATGATTCCGACCAACTGTTCACGATCGACAATAGGCAGGTAATTCAAACTGTGCCGGGTCATGTATGCCATCGCTTCGTACATGTAGGTTTCCGGAGTCATGGTCTTGGGTCTTACGCGCATGACATCCTTGACCACCAGCGACTCTGTGTCGACATTTTCCGGGGCAAGGACCTTGGCGACGAGATCGCTGCCTGTGACGACTCCAACAGGCGTATTTCGCTCATCAACAACGACCAGAAAACTAACATTGTGCTCGGTTAATTGCCGTGCAACGGTTTTCACGGTCACTTCCGGAGAACAAGTCAACGCAGGCGAAGTCATAATCTCAGAAAGGCGCTTTTTAAAAGGAAAGGCCTCCATCTGGTTCAGTGCAGAACCGGAGTGCTCCGTAACAATTTCTGAATAGAGCTTACGAACCCGTGAAAGGACCGCACTGGTAAAGAAAGTCACCAGCTGTGGATTATCTTTTTGCAAGCGTTGGAGGATTTCGGCAGGGATGAGATAACAGGCCGTGGGGTTGACTGTCCGTGCGCCGCCGGCATAAGGCTCACCGGTAAAGATCGGCGTACCACCAAAAAACTGTCCTTCTTTGCGATAATCAACCACCATGTCGATCCCACCCGGTGAAACCAGGGTGATCGTTATCAACCCTTCCTTAATAACGTACAGGTAGCCGGTGGGTGAATCGTTCTGCTTGAAGATGTCGTGATTAGCCGGATACTTTTTCAGGATCGCAGCCTCTCGCAATTCACTAAAAACAGATTCAGGGAGATCTCTGAAAGGTTCTGTTTCCTGTAATTGTTTGATCAGAGGCATAAAATATAAACACACGGATGAAAGAGAGGAATTAACGTCTGGGGATTAATTTATCATCAATCGCACAGAGAGAGCAATCCCTTAGGAGAGTCAGAACACTTACTGCAGGAAGTGCATGGCAGACAGGAACTCAGCAGCGGACGGGGGGAAATCTCAAGAGGACATTCAGGTCAGGTTACGCGGCACATAAGGGGAGTGCCAGCCCAACTTGGAGGAGATTATGCCGCAAGTATCAAACATAGGGCTGACAATCTGACTTTCGATAACTTCCTGAGAAAGACGGTACTCGGGCCCGACTACGCAGAGAACGCCGTGAAGTTTACCGCCGCTACCAAAGAGCGGCGCAGCCACGCTGGCAATGCCTTCACCGAGGGAACCGGAATCCATTGCATAGCCTTGGCGACAAATATTTGCATATTGACTTAGATCTGCAGGAGTTCCCTGAGCAGGCTGCAGACTCTGGCCATTCTTCATGGCCAAAAGCACCTGACCGGCGGCAGTGGCCTCAAGGGGAAAACGTTTACCAACCAGAGAAACAATTTTAACCTTCTGGCTGGTATCAACCATATCCAGGAAGAGGACTTCCTTACGACGACGGACAGCAACATAGACAGCTTCATTGCAGCCCCTGGCCAGGCGTTCGACAACAGGTCTTGCATGCCTAAGGAGCCCCATGCGAGAAAGAAACTTCTGGCCGATTTCATAGGCAGAAAGACCCAATCGGTATTTGCCGGATTGCTCCTCACGCTCAACATAGCCACGGTTTTCAAAAGTTGCCAGTAAACGAAAAACGCTCGTCTTGTTCATGGCAAGTTTTTCGCTCAGCTGACTGATGCGTACATCGTCATCAATTTCACTGAGTGCTTCCAGAACATCGAGAGCATTTTCAACTGCCTGTATCGAATAGGATTCCTTATCTCTGGAGGGCACGTGTAACTCCTTAATGGAATCAAAAAAAGCATAAAACGAACTAACGGACCACCAAAATAATACGCTGTTTTATTGTTGTCAACAGTTTGCTGAAAAAAGTTTTCAAACTGACCTTGTTTGAGGTTGTAAAAAATCCCATTTATTGGGTGTTTCACTCCCTGAAATATAGATTCATGCAAGCGAACAGGCCTTGCCAAAGAAATTGAACCCCAGACAAACAGAGACTTTAAAAATGGTGTTTTAAAATAAGGGCAATCTGAGCAGAGGAAGCTTTTCTTCTAACAGGACAGGTCAACCAGGCGATCGATGATCGGTTGATCGGCAGGCAGGATCGAGAATTCCGGCAGTTCGCTTGGATATAGCCAGCGATGTTCCGCAACACCAAGATTCCGGATAGCCGACGTAAGCAGCCGACAGGAATAAGCGAGAATCAGGACAGGTCCCCATTCATAGCGGTGAAACACCACTTCAAAGATCTTAAGAATCTGAATTTCTGCGTCTAGCTCCTCACGAATCTCCCGACAAAGTGCTTCTTCGGGGCTTTCACCGGGGTCAACCTTGCCGCCAGGAAATTCCCACAAGCCAGGATGACGTTTATCATCCGGCCGTCTTGTAATAAGGACTTTTTCACCGTCAAAGATGACTGCAGCAGTCACCAGGAGAGGCATTTCAAAAGAAGCATCATGCATAGGCTAACGATAACAGAAAGAGGCATACAAAAGCTATCATCAAGGACCGATCATTAATCTTCCATAGCCAGGGTAATTCGGGTCTCATTTCCTTGCCGAAGAAGAGTGATCGTGCTAATTTGACATGTTTTTTTTGGCCCCATAAATCCCCTCATATATTTTTTTAAGGAGATCATCGTGTCCGTCTACGAAATCAAACATCCCCTGGTACGTCACAAACTCGGCCTCATGCGGGCAGACGCCATCAGCACCAAGGATTTTCGCGAGCTTGCCTCGGAAATTGCCAGGCTGCTGACCTACGAAGCAACCAGCGACCTTGAGATGGAAAAAGAAACGATCAAAGGCTGGGCAGGACCGGTGTCCGTCGATACCATCAAGGGCAAGAAGATCACTGTTGTACCAATCCTACGCGCCGGTCTCGGCATGATGGACGGAGTTCTCGACCTGATTCCAAGCGCCCGCGTCAGTGTTGTTGGCCTCTATCGCAACGAAGAAACGCTCGAACCGGTTGCCTATTTCCAGAAGTTTACTCGGCACATTGAAGACCGCACAGCCATGATTCTTGATCCGATGCTGGCAACCGGCGGCAGCTTGATCGCCACCATCGACATGCTCAAGGAAGCCGGCTGCAAGAGAATCAAGGGCCTCTTTTTGGTGGCGGCGCCCGAGGGGATTGCAAACCTACAGGAGAAACATCCGGATGTTGACATCTACGTAGCGGCAGTCGACGAAAAGTTGAATGAGGTCGGCTACATTATTCCAGGCCTCGGCGATGCCGGCGACAAAATCTTCGGTACCAAATAATCAGACAGAGGAGCAAACATGTCAGATAGCCAGCAACACTACCGCATCAGTCTCAACCCGAAAGAAATAGTCATTGGTGCCCAGATGCTTTTTGTCGCATTTGGCGCACTGGTCCTGGTGCCCTTACTCACGGGCCTCAACGCTAACGTTGCACTCTTTACAGCAGGTGTCGGAACCTTAATATTTCAGGTTGTAACCAGGGGAAAGGTTCCTGTCTTTCTAGCGTCAAGCTTTGCCTTTATCGCGCCGATCATCTACGGTGTTCAACAATGGGGCATCCCCGGCACCATGTGTGGCCTGCTTGCCGCGGGTTTTCTTTACGTGATCATCAGTTTCAGCATCCGTATCTTCGGCTCTGACATCCTCCATAAAATAAATCCTGCCACCGATTGTTACCGGTCCTGTCATCATGGTCATTGGGCTGGTCTTGGCACCGGTCGCCGTACACATGGCTTCAGGACGTACGGGAGATGGCTCGGCATGGCTGGTTCCGGAGCCAACGGCTTTCATCATTGCCGGGGTGGCTCTTGTGGTCACGATACTTGTCTCACTTCTCGGCAGTGGTCTGTTTCGCCTGATCCCGATCCTTTGCGGCATCGTAGCCGGATACCTGGCAGCGTTGGTCCTCGATGCTACGGGAACCTCGGCGGCAGTCCAGGCGAGCTTTGACCCGGGCACCCTGCAGAACTGGACCGGCCCCACCCTGATCTCCATGCAGAAGGTTTTCGA
>SBFN01000003.1 GCA_006226895.1 Deltaproteobacteria bacterium
AGAACCTGGCCATCGTGAGGGTCTGAGCCGTGGCAGGTTTCACAGGTTACCACGCCCTCAAACAAAATCAGTTCTGAGGGGATGTCCAACGCTGGACGCAGTTTTTCATTGCGTGTGGCATGGGTGGCATAAACTATCCCTATGGCGTGGCTGCCTGAATGAGAATTATCCTTCTGTCCCTCAATGTCTTCATGACAGGAGAGACAACCAGATGAAATTTGCTCTGCCCCGAGTGAAGCGGTCTCAGCGATGCAAACCGTTTTACTGGTGGTCGCGACAGCTACCAGCAAGGTGCAAGTAAGAAGGCATAATCGCAGCGTAATCATATTCGCTCCCATAAATTTAAGGCGTTGTTTTTCAATCATAACGTAAATCGGGAAAACGTCATCATTCACTGAAACGGGCGGTGGCAGAGAAAGTCTTGTCTTCTAGAGTTAATGCTCAAACGAGTTGACGCTGTCTGGCCCATTGTTAGCATTTTCGTCCCTCGTCCCTCGTCCCCCGTTTTTAGATTTGTGCTAACATGGCCGAAACTGTTCTCTTCTAATAGATCGGTAATTATATGCGTGCCCTGGTTGACCTTCATCTCCATAGCCTTTTTTCCGATGGCATCTTAACGCCCACAGAGTTGGTTGCCGAAGCCGCTTCTCTCGGTTTGCGCGCAATAGCCTTGGCTGATCATGACAATGTTGATGGTGTCCCGGAAGCGCTCGCAGCGGGGCTCAAGTACGATGTTGAAATCATTCCTGCGGTAGAGCTCTCCGTACAGTGGGAGGAGCTGAGTGACATTCATCTGCTCGGTTATGCCTTTGATCATAAAAACGCGGCTTTGCAAAAGGCCCTTGCCGAATTCAGGGACTTTCGTGCCGGCCGCAGCGAGCGCATTCTTGTCAATATCAACCAACGCCTTACCGGGGAGGGACGACAGCCTCTTGATTATGCCGATGTTGCAAAGCGTGCCGGAGGCACCATTGGCCGGCCTCACATCGGCCAGGCCCTGCTCGCAGCAGGTTTCGTCAAGGATATGGAAGAAGCCTTCACACGCTACCTGGTCCCTTGCAACGAACCGAAGAGGTTTTTCCCCCTCGAAGAGGCGATCAAGCTGATCCATGATGCCGGTGGTTGTACGGTCCTGGCCCATCCGGTCTTTATCGGGGTCAGCGATGTCCGGCTCGGCGAGTTGCTCGATATTTTTATCGGTCTTGGCCTTGACGGTGTGGAAGCGTACAGCTCAGGAACCACCAATGATGGTATCGATCGCTACATTACCATGGCTCGCAGGAGAAAGCTGATCGTCACCGGTGGCTCCGATTTTCATCAGCCCATCAAGGGTGGTGTTGAGATGGGTAAGGGCAGGGGCAATCTGAAGATTCCTTACAGGTGTGTCGAAGAGATTCGGGACCTTGTCGATAAGAGAGGTTGATGCCCTTCCTGATAATATTTCCAGTCACCTGAAGTCTTAAGCTGACAGGTGCTCAATCAAGATTTTGATACCAATCGCAATCAGCACCATCCCGCCAAATATTTCCACGCGAGACCCCCAACGATCACCGATACGGCCGCCGAGAAGCATTCCGACAAGAGTGAGGACACCGGCGACCAGGCCGATAATCAAGGCGGGTATCCAGATCGAGACACCGATAACGCTGAGAGAAAAGCCGACAGCCAGCGCATCGATACTGGTGGCGATAGAGAGTAAAACCAGGCTTAACCCTTTGGTGGGGTCGCGATCATCGGTTTTCTCTTCGTCACTGAAGGCCTCATAAATCATGCGGCCACCGATGATCGCCAGCAGGCTGAAGGCGATCCAATGATCCCAGGCTTCAACCCACTGCATGACGGTGAGTCCGGCCAGCCAGCCGATCACCGGCATCAGCGCCTGGAAAAGACCGAAATGGAAGCCGAGCCGAAAGAGGTGACGACCGGTCAGACGTGACAGCACGGCACCTGTGCCGAGTGCAACGGCGAAGGCATCCATGGCCAGGGCCAGGGCAAGTCCTGTTAAGGTGATGGCATCCATTTTGCTTTGTTATCCCTCTGCGATAGAGCCTTTGGGGTGGGTCTTCAGCGAGTTATTACGGAAGATGGAGCGAATTGTCAACCATTTCGCTTTTCGTGCGTCTAACCCTTGTAAAATTAGTCGTCAATTCGTTACTATGAAAATCAAGGATTAACGAAAAAAATAAATTATATGTTAAATAACTGCCGGGCTTTGTCCCGGAGAAAGACGGATTCAAATGCGTTTGTTGATCTTTGTTGCTGCTCTCTTCTTTTGCTCCCAACCTGCTTTTGCCATGACTGCTGATGGTTGCGGGGCCGGAACCTGCAACGATTGCCACAGCATCACCAAGGAAGAGACGTCATTGCTTTTGGGCACTATGGTTGATAAGGTCAATAGCGTCGAGTTCTCGGAAATCCCGGGTATGTGGGTGGCTGAAGTAGAGAAGGGTGATAGAAAGCTGCCGGTTTACATCGATTTCTCCAAGCAGTACCTGGTGTCCGGTAATGTGATCCGTTTGGATGATAAGGAAAACCTGACCAAAAAGCGTCGCGCACGGATGAATAAGGTTGATGTCAGCACGATTCCTCTGGATGACGCGCTTTTGCTTGGCAAAGCGACGGCCAAAAATAAAGTGGTGGTTTTTACCGACCCGGAATGCCCCTATTGTAAAAAACTGCATGAAGAGTTGAAAGAGGTTGTCCGCATCGATCCGAACGTTGCCTTTCTGATCAAGCTGTTCCCGTTAAAGATGCACCCCAACGCTTACGGCATTTCCAAGAGCATCATCTGTCACGATTCTATGGAGTTGTTGGAGCTAAGCTTTGCCGGGAAACCGGTTCCACCGGCCAGTTGTGAAACAAACATGGTGGACCAGACACTGGCTTTAGGGCCGACCCTGGGTGTGACCTCGACACCGACTCTGATCATGCCAGACGGACTGGTTGTGCCTGGCTATAAAAAAGCGGAAGCGCTCTTGGCGATAATCGGTGAGAATGCTGCCGTCCAGACGGCTAAACAATAAATTATGGTGGCAAAGCTTGCCTTCGATGCGTCTATCTGGTAAGAAACCTACCAGCTATCTAATATTTCAGGAGGAATGATTGATGGGTTTGATGACTGGCAAGCGCGGTGTCATTTTTGGTGTCGCTAACGACAAGAGTATTGCCTGGGGGGTTGCACAGCAATTGCATGAGGCCGGTGCCGAACTGGCTTTTACCTACCTGAATGAAGCTCTGGAAAAGCGCGTCCGTCCCTTGGCCGAGAGCCTCGACTCAAAAATTATCCTGCCCTGCGACGTTGGCGCGGATGAAGAGGTTGAAGCGGTTTTTAAAGAGTTGGAGAAAGAGTGGGGAACGATCGATTTTGTCGTACACGCTGTCGCTTTCGCCAACCGTGAAGATTTGAAAAACCCCTTCTCGCAGACGAGCCGGGAAGGGTTCAATCTTGCCATGGATATCAGCGCTTACTCACTACTTCCCATGACGCGTTATGCCATGCCTTTGATGACTGAAGGCGGCAGCATCGTGACGATGAGCTACCTCGGCGCTGTGATGGCTGTCCCAGATTACAACGTGATGGGTGTTGCCAAGGCAGCTTTGGAAGCCTCGGTGCGTTACCTGGCGGCTGAGCTTGGCCCTCAGAAGATCCGGGTCAACGCCGTGTCCGCAGGGCCAATCAAAACTTTGGCCGCTTCCGGTATCGGCAACTTCAAACAGAAACTGCACACCATGGAAGAACGCAGCCCCTTGCGGAGAACGGTTACTCAGGATGAGGTCGGTAAATCAACCCTCTACCTTCTCTCCGATCTGTCCACGGGTGTGACTGGAGAAGTTCACTACGTCGATGGTGGTTTCAATATCTCGGCTTTATGATTTTGTTGCGTCATATATAATTATCAAAAAAGGCCCCTTGCGGGCCTTTTTTGCGTAAGAGTCGGGAGAAGTGGAACGCGCTGTGCAGTAAATAGCCATGACACCGCCACGGGGACTGCCCTCGCAGTCAGGGCAGTTGTCCTGATGCTTTTGGACAACTGATAACTGATCACTGCTTACTGACAATTGACAACTGGTATTTAATAATGATTCACGGTAGTACCACAGGACTAAAATCAAGTCAGGTCAAAGCGCTCGAGCGGATTTACCAGCGTCGTCTGCCTGCTGGAGAGATGATCACTCCGGAGCTTGCCCGTTATCTCACCGAGCAGTCGCGCGAATTACGTCGTCAGATCGGTCTTATTATCGATCGCGGCGGGGTCGTCAAATATGTCGTGCTGGGCGATGATCGCGAAATCGTTATCCCGGACCTGAGCAGTTACGGCATGGGGCGCAGTGGTTTGCGCGGCCTGCGTTGTATTCACACCCACCTCAAGGGTGAACCACTCTCCCAGGACGATCTCAATGACCTGGCACTGTTGCGTCTCGACATGATGGTCAGCCTCGCCGTTGGCGATGATGGTTTGCCCGGTGCCGTCAATTACGCACACCTGATACCGCCTGACCCGGAGGGGCAGATTCATCTTTTACAGAGAGCCTCTTCGATCTATGCATTGGACCTTGATTTCGGATCCTTCATCCGCTCTCTCGATGCAGAATTGGAGCGCTCACGCTCGGAATCACTTGATCTGGGAGATACCAGGGAGAAGGCGATTCTACTCTCTGTGACTCAGGCGCCGCTTCGCGAAGCGGAAGATGCTCTCGACGAGCTGACCGAGCTGGCTCGTACCGCTGATGTGGTTGTCCTCGATCGTATAATGCAGCGTTCGCGCAAGATGAACCCGCGCTCCCTGATGGGGGAGGGCAAGCTCAAAGAGGTTGTCATCAGTGCTCTACACAGGGGCGCGACCCTACTGGTCTTCGATCAGGATCTCACCCCGGTCCAGGCACGCACGATTGCCGCCATGACCGATCTGAAGGTTATAGACCGTAGCCAGTTGATCCTGGATATATTTGCTCGTCGGGCACATACTCTGGACGGCAAGGTTCAGGTTGAGCTGGCTCAGCTCAAATATATTCTGCCGCGCTTGTCCGGTAAGGGCACGGAGATGTCACGACTGATGGGCGGTATCGGTGGTCGTGGGCCAGGTGAAACCAAGCTTGAAACTGATCGCCGCCGGATTCGTGATCGTATCAGCCGCCTGGAGAAGCAGCTCGCTTCCCTCAGTAAAGGGCGGCTGCAGAGACG